>WSZY01000190.1 GCA_013139875.1 Mariprofundaceae bacterium
CGCAATAACAGGATAATCATCAACAGGGCACGCCTCTGCCTTCAGATGACACAGCCTCTGCACCATCTCATCAACACTCTCACCCACCAGTGGAGTTTCATCAACATGGCTTGGCCGTACCTCTACGGCAAAGCCCGCAGCCTGCAATAGCTGTAGCCTTCGGGGTGATTTTGATGCCAGAACAACTTCCATGCCACGATATTAGTGCCTATCCACTAAAATCACAGGCTTTTTCATGCCGCAAAAGCAGGCATACTTGTGACTTCGTTACGGAGGTTATGATGTCTGACATATTAACAGCAGAAGAGCTCGCCCGATTCGACCGCCATATTATTTTGCCTCAGGTTGGTCTTGAAGGTCAGGAGAAGCTGAAGCAGGCGAAGGTTTTATGCGTTGGAACCGGTGGTCTGGGTAGCCCGATCTCCCTCTATCTCTCTGCCGCAGGCGTCGGCACCATCGGCCTGGTCGATTTCGATGTCGTTGATGACTCAAATCTACAACGGCAGATTGCCCACTCCACCGCCGATATCGGACGCCCCAAAGTCGAATCGGCCAGAGATACACTCATCGGCATCAATCCGTTTCTTAATGTTCAGCTGCATGGCGAAGGCATCACCCGGGGCAATGTCCGGGAGATTGTGAGCCAGTATGATCTGGTGCTTGACGGTACCGACAATTTCCCTACCCGCTATCTGGTAAATGATGCCTGCGTATTGGAAGGCAAGCCGCTGATCTATGCCTCGATTTTTCAGTTCGAAGGGCAGGCAACGGTGTTCAATCATGCTGAAGGGCCATGTTACCGCTGCCTCTATCCGGAGCCGCCGCCACCGGGGCTGGTTCCCTCATGTGCTGAAGGCGGCGTGCTTGGTGTGCTTCCCGGTGTCATTGGTGTGATTCAGGCAACCGAAGCGGTAAAGATTATCCTTGGTCAGGGACACACGCTTTCAGGCCGCCTGCTGCTTTATGACGCAATGGATATGAAATTCCGCGAGGTGAAGCTGCGACGTGACCCGTCATGCCCTGCATGCGGTGACAATCCGAGCATCGGTGATGTTGAGGCCTATGAACAGTTCTGTGGTCTGCCGCCAAGCGAAACGGCTGATCAGGAGGAGATCCTGGGAGAGGATGACATCACGCCCATCCAGTTCAAGGAGATGCTTGATGATAACCCTGACCTCTACATTCTGGATGTTCGCGAACCGCATGAGATCGCCATCTGCCGGATTGAAGGTTCATGGGAAATCCCGCTGGGTATACTTCCACTGCGTTATGCTGAAGTGCCGAGAGATAAACCCGTTGTTGTTCACTGCAAGATAGGTGGCCGCTCAGCACAGGCAGCCGAATTCCTTCAGGGCAAAGGCTACAGCAATGTAAAAAACCTGGCGGGCGGCATTCTTCGCTGGATTGATGATGTCGATTCGTCCCTGAACAAATACTGATAGAGGCAGGTGTGAGATGAACTTTAAAAATGTAGAAATAAAGAAAAAAGCCAACATCTATGATGGTGGCAAAGTCACCAGCCGAACCATCATTACCGCAGAGGGTGAAAACAAAACGCTGGGTATCATGCAGTTGGGTGTCTACCACTTTGGTACGGAGGCAGCAGAAGATATGGAAATCCTTGGCGGCATTTGTCGTATTCTTCTGGAGGGTGCAAGTGAGTGGCAAAACTTTAAGGCCGGTGAGAGCTTCCATGTTGCAAGTAACAGCTCATTTGATATTGAGGTCATCGAACTGCTCGACTACATCTGTCATTTCAGGCCCTGAGTGACTCAAACACTCTCTTTCAAATGGCTGGGGCATCAGCCCTATGCGTCGACATGGCAACAGCTGCAGGCACATGCAGCTGCCGTTACATCCGGGCAGAGAGATGAAACCATCTGGGCATGTGAACATGCGCCTGTTTACACCACAGGCCGACGCGCCGTGGACAACAGGGAACAACCGACCCTGCCTGCACCCCTGATCCATACAGACCGGGGGGGAGAGACAACCTTTCACGGTCCCGGTCAACTGATGCTCTATCCGATCATTCATCTGAAGCAGCGGCATATCTCTCCAAGATCATATGTCCATCTTCTGGAGCAATCCTGCATTAACCTGTTGGCTGAGTGGAAGCTCTCTGCCGGGCGGCGCTGTTCACTGCCGGGCGTCTGGATGGATGAGGGCAAAATAGCTGCCATCGGACTACGCATCCGGGGGGGTGTGGCATATCATGGCATGGCTCTGAATGTGGCGGTTGAACCTCACTGGTTTGCAGCCATCAACCCCTGTGGCACCGGTTTGAAGAGTGTAAACCTGCAGGATTACATCAAAAATAGCCCTGAAATACCTCAACTCGCTGAGCGATGGCAACACCACCTCTCTACGCTTCTATCCCTGAATTGATTGAACTTTCAGCGTTAGACGTTAAGGTTCGCCACTTTTCTAAAAATGGGATATACTCCATTTAAATACTTCATGCTGTGGAGACATGTGATGGCACTGACAAAAAAACAACTGAGCGACTTTGAAAAGCAGCTAATAGATTGGCGCACTGAACTTGCAACGGGCCAGACTAAAAACATGCATGCTATGCATGAGCAGGAGCAGAATGCATTCCCTGACCCGACTGACCAGTCCAGCATGGAGACAGATCGCAATGTTGATCGCCGTATCAAGGATCGTGAGCGGAAACTGATGAAAAAAGTTGAGCAGTCAGTTAACGGGATCAGAGAGGGGGGA
>WSZY01000149.1 GCA_013139875.1 Mariprofundaceae bacterium
CGCCTCCTAAGGCTGCGCCTCCTAGGGTAGCACCTCCTAAGGCTGCACCGCCTAAGGTTGCACCGCCCGTGACAGTTAAGCCGCCCGTGAGAGTTAAGCCGCCCGTGAAGGTTGCACCGCCTAAGGTTGCACCGCCTAAGGTTGCACCGCCTAAGGTCGCACCACCGAAGATTGCACCACCTAAGGTTGCACCACCTAAGGTTGCACCACCGAAGATTGTACCACCTGTAGTGGTTAAGCCGCCTGTAGTTGTTAGGCCGCCTGTAGTGGTTAAGCCACCGCCTGTATTTAAGCCACCTGTATTTAAGGGGCCTGTATTTAATAAGCCGCCTGGACGCCCTTGAGGATTAAGCTGCCTGTAGTGACCAGGTCGAGGCTTGGACTATAAATATAAGGTTATTAATAATCAGAGAAACAGTTTGAAGGCGGGATTGTCGCTTTCATTGACATATGAGTAGCCCAGATTGTCGAGGAATGTCTGAAACTCCCGTCGATCCTTCTCCTCAACTTCCATACCTGCCAGAACCCGGCCAAATGCAGCGCCGTGGTTGCGATAGTGGAACAGGGAGATGTTCCAGCGTCCTGCCAATTGCATCAAAAAGTCGAGCAGCGCTCCCGGACGTTCCGGAAATTCAAATCGGTAGAGTGATTCACTCTCAACCAGATGGCTTTTTCCACCCACCATATGGCGAAGATGGAGTTTGGCCAGTTCATTATCCAGAAGATTAATGACCGGATATCCATTTGTTTCAAGCAGTGCTTGAATCTCTCCACTCTCATCACTGCTTTGAATGCTGACACCGACAAAGACATGTGCTTCATTACGGCTTGAGATGCGGTAGTTGAATTCAGTGATCGAGTGCTGTTTCAACAGCTTGCAAAAGGTAAGAAACGAACCCGATTTTTCAGGGATTGTGACGGCAAAAAGTGCTTCCCGCCGTTCACCCACCTCGGTTCTCTCTGCTACATGGCGCAGGCGATCAAAGTTCATGTTGGCACCACTGTTGATGCAGGCGAGAACCTTTCCCCGCAGTTCATGCTGCTGGACGTAGTTCTTCATGGCGGCAACTGCGAGTGCGCCGGCAGGCTCCACGATGGTTCTTGAATCATCATAGATATCTTTGATGGCCGCACAGATCTCATCGGTATCGACAAGCACAATCTCATCAACATATTGTTTGACCAGATCAAAGGTGTGTTCACCCACCTGCTTTACGGCAACACCATCTGCAAAGATACCGACCTGTTCAAGCACAACGCGTTTACCGGCTTTGATAGAGTCATGCATGGCAGCAGAGTCAACCGGTTCAACACCGACCACCTTTGTGTTGGGAGCGTAGTGTTTGAGGTAGAGTGCCATGCCTGCAGCCAAGCCGCCGCCGCCGATAGGAATGAACACAATATCCATATCACTGGATGACTGACGCAACATCTCCTCTGCAATGGTTCCCTGACCGGCAATGACCAGCGGATCATCGTAGGGGTGGATAAAGACCATATTGCTCTCATCACGCAGCTGACAGGCATGGATACTGGCATCGGAGTAGCTATCGCCGGCCAGGATAACCGTTGCCCCCATCGATTCAACGGCCTTTACCTTGATGTCCGGTGTTGTGCGGGGCATAACGATGGTGGCCCTGATACCGCGTTTTTCTGCACTCAGTGCAACACCCTGCGCATGATTCCCGGCCGAGGCGCAGATAACACCGCGTTGGCACTCTTCATCACTCAGCTGTGCAATTTTATTGTAAGCACCTCTGAGCTTAAAGGAGAAAACCGGTTGCAGATCCTCCCTTTTAAAGAGCACCTCATTATGCAGACGTGCGGAGAGTTTTGGTGCAAGCTCCAGAGGTGTTTCACGTGCGACTTCATAGACGCGTGCGTGTTCGATGGCATCAAGGTATAACTTCGGCATGCAGCGTTATAGCATGAAGGTGGGCATGTGACCAAGACAGAATTGAATATTCACTTCTCTGAAGAGCTGGATCGTGGCTTTGCCTACGGTGAAGCATGCTTTGAGACATTCAGGGTGATTGATGGCGAAATCTTTGGCTGGCCTCAACATGCAGCACGGCTCACAAGTGGATTGGCAGAATTTGGTATTACGCTGGGTGATGAGCAGATGGCCTCTGTTTACCAACAGGCCCTCAGAGCTGCTGCTTCATCCGGAGGCAGTGCTCTGGTTCGCATCACTGTTTCCGGTGGTCTGGCCGCATGGGGACTCAGGTCTGCCTCAAAAGGGGTCGATATATATATCCAGAGCCAACCCTATGCACCATCCGGAGAGCCTGTTGTGCTACAGAGCGTGAATTGGCCATTTGCCCTGAAACCGAGAGGCGCCAAATTTTCCAGTGACTACAGCGACACATTGAGAGCCTACCAACTCTGGAAAAATGAGGGGATGGAAGCCTCCGTTATGCCGCTGATCTGCTCGGATGGTATCATCCTCTCCACCATGACCGCTAACGTGATGATCTACTATGATGAGAAGTGGTATACGCCGGAGTGTGAAAGCGGAGGTGTTTTGGCGGGGGTGATCCGTAATCATCTTGTCACGCATGCAGCTGTTCACGTGGTCGAATGTCTACAGATATGGACGGACCAGTGTGAAGCAATGGCTCTGACCAATAGTGGTTTTTTTGTACAGCCGGTGAGTAGCATTGATGGCAGGGTGTTGGACGTGAATCACGACGCCTTCGAGCTGCTCTACCAGTCTTTAAGAGGTGAAAAGGGAGTGCCCGAGCTGTGAATATGAGTGGTGGGTGGAAAAAGCTGTGGATGCTTCTCCCTCTGCTTCTGGTGGCCATGGTATGGCTTGAGGTGACAGGAGAGCAGAGGGTTGCTGCCGTTGATGTTGTGATTAAACCCGGCTCAGGCTCGTCTCAGATTGCCAATGCTCTTCAGAGTGCCGGGGTGATTGACTCAAAGCTGGCTTTTAAGCTGTTAACGAGGGTGACGGGAAAGTCCGCATCACTGAAGGTGGGGCTTTATCACTTTGAGGGAAACCTCAGCCTCTGGGACGTGCTGAAGAAGATTGAGCGG
>WSZY01000042.1 GCA_013139875.1 Mariprofundaceae bacterium
CTGCGACTGATCAATACCGGAAAACGTGCAAACCACCGGTAAAAAGCGATGCCTGGCAGTTTGGAGATATCATTCACGCCTCTCATGGCAGGGAGTTCCTGCCACAAAATGGCTGAAGCAGTATGACTATATGCAAACTGACTAACCAGAGAGTCCGGGAAAAGAGCGGCACTGCCTGAAAATGCCGGCAGGAAATCAACAACAGTGCGACTCTCTTTCAGCGGATAGCTGGCAACAAGCATCCAGCGAAATGGAGAGAAGGGTTGTGGCAGAGCGTGCACATGCCCGGCTTCCGGGTGATGCTGACGGGTCAAAGTCACTGCCTTTTCATGCAAGATGAGTGTTGTGGTCAGATAGATTCCCATCAGCAGCAGTGATGCGATACCGAGCAGTCGAACATGGTTTTTAAACAGCAGCATCATGGCAAGAGGTAGCAGAAGCAGTGCCGAGAATATGGGGTCAATAATAAAGAGCAGATCCAGACTGGCCCGCATATCCGAGAAAGGAGCCAGTGTCATGGTCCCGAATGAGGTGATCAGGTCAAGGAAGATATGTGCCAGAAGTGCTGCTCCGACCAGCCATGGCATACAGGGTTGTTGAGCCCTCTGGAGAGGGAGGAGGCTGTAGATCAGCCATGACCATATCGGCAACATGAGGAAGGAGTGGGTGATGCCCCGATGGTAGCGAAGATAAGCGATGTCAGAGATGAACTTCAGCAGATAGTCGATGTCGGGAAGCATTGCGACAGCGGCCAACAGCCAGACATATCGGTGCGGGACGGGTGTTTTCGGAAAGCTGCGCGCCAGAATGGCGCCGCTCAGGCCGTGGGTGAACGGGTCCATTGCTGAATCTGCTGAATGACCCCGGGCCAGTTGTGGCCGGGCGTGATCTCTCCGCCTACAACCGCATGCGTAGCTCCGGTGACTGCGGGAACTGTATTGCTCTCCCCTGCCAGTGTGTTTCTCGCCAGTAGCGCAAAACAGACAGCCTCCATTGCTTCGGGAGGAATATTGATATCATGGGTGGTGCTCACGCTGGCCGGGGCCAGCAGCTCGGCAAGTCGTTTGGTAAGATAGCCATTGAGAGCGCCACCACCACAGAGATACCAGCTGGCAGGTGTTTCAGGAAGAAACCGACAGCTCTCCGCAATAGTGAGGGCTGTGAACTCTGTTGCGGTTGCCATGCGATCAGCATCCGTGATCTCCGGCCATCTCAGGATTCTGTCCACCATCTCACTGCCAAACGTTTCACGGCCAGTGGATTTTGGTGGCCTGCGTTTAAGATAGGGATGATTGAGCAGTTGTGTCAGAAGAGCTTCATTCAGGTTGCCGGTAGCAGCAAGTTCCCCGTTCTCATCATATGCATTGCGCCCATCACTCAGAGAGAGCATGACGGCATCCATAAGTATGTTGCCGGGGCCGACATCAAAACCGAGCAGACTCTTATTATATAGATAGGTGATGTTGGCGATGCCACCAATATTAAGAATCACGACAGGTCTGTCAGAGCTTCCGTAGAGTTCACGGTGTACAAAAGGCACCAGAGGAGCTCCCTCGCCGCCGGCAGTGATATCCCGGCGACGAAAATCTGAGACAGTGGTGATTCCGGTCATCTCAGCAATGGTTGCTGCACAGCCGATCTGTAGAGAGAAGGGGTGAGACCCGTCTATGCCTTTTGGCCGATGACGAATAGTCTGCCCGTGTGAGCCGATAGCGATGATACTATCCACTGAAATCCCGGATGCTTCGATGCTCCGGTTGGCAGCATCTGCAAAGGCCTTTCCCAGAGCACAATCCAGTGCGCCTAAGGCATCAATCTCATCAATGCCGGGTTCAGCAAGCCGGAGAATGGGTTCACGAAGCTTCTGCGGCATCGGGTATTCACAGAAGTGAACCAGCTTCGGTTGTTCCCCCGAACAGTTGACAATGGCGACATCAATACCGTCTGCAGAGGTGCCGGACATGATGCCCATGAAATAGATCGGTTGCTGCATTGGCAGAGCATAGCCGCTCATGAGTGGAACGTCATACCCTGTGAACCTGTCTGATAATATCCGTTTTCAATCTCCGTGCTGGCATCAGCGGGTTCACTGCGTACCATTCAGATTTGAAATCTGAATTGAGGTTGTTATGAATATTCAGGAACAGATGGAATTGCTATCTCGCGGCACACTGGAAATTCTGCCTAAAGGCGGGCTTGAAGCGAAGTTAAAGCTGGCTGAAAAAGAGGGGCGTCCGTTGCGTGTGAAGGCGGGCTTTGATCCGACCGCACCGGACCTGCATCTGGGCCATACTGTGTTGATTGAGAAGCTGCGTCAGTTCCAGCACTGTGGCCACCAGGTGGTTTTCCTGATTGGAGACTTTACCGGTACGATTGGTGATCCAACCGGCAAGAATGAGACCCGCCCGCCCCTGACCCACGATGAAGTATTGCTCAATGCCGAAACCTATAAAGAGCAGGTGTTCAAGATTCTAGACCCCAAACAGACCGAGGTGCGTTTTAACTCTGAATGGCTCGGCAATCTTACTGCTGCAGATATGATCCGTATTGCCGGCAAGGCGACTGTAGCCCGCATGCTTGAACGAGATGACTTTGAAAAGCGCTACAAGGGCGGACAGTCGATTGCCATTCATGAATTCCTCTACCCGCTGGTTCAGGGCTATGATTCGGTGGCACTGGATGCCGATGTGGAGCTGGGTGGTAACGACCAGAAGTTCAATCTGTTGATGGGTCGCCAACTTCAGGAGGCCTATGGAAAATCGCCACAGGTGATTCTCACCATGCCACTTCTGGAAGGTCTGGATGGCGTCAACAAGATGTCCAAGTCACTGAATAACTATGTAGGTGTGGCAGAGCCTGCCAAAGAGCAGTTTGGCAAGCTGATGAGTGTTTCAGATGAGTTGATGCTGAAGTATTATGAACTGCTCACCGATGTGAATCTGGATGAGATCAAATCGATGCACCCGATGGAAGCCAAGAAGCAGATGGCCGCCATGATTGTGGATCGTTTTCATGGCGAAGGCTCCGGGCAAGTAGCACGGGAAAGCTTTGAGAGCCAGTTTGCCAGGAATGAAGTTCCGGATGATGTGCCTGAGGCAACGCTGCCGGCAGAAGATGGATCACTGTGGATTGTCAGGGCGCTGGCAGCATCCGGCCTGACCGCATCCAATGGTGAGGCGATACGTATGATTAAGCAGAATGCCCTATCCATAGACGGCAAAAAAATCAGCGACAAAGATTATCAGCTTAAGCCCGGTGGCCCCTACCTGATTAAGCTTGGAAAACGTAAGTTTCTCAATCTTTCTATTGAGGGTTAAAAAAAGTTCATCACAAAGGTGTTGACGCACCGAAAGCCGGCGCTAATGTTCGCCGCCCTTCGCAAGAGGAAGATGCGCTGAAAGGTGCTGAAAACAGACGGCGAGGGATAGTTTGAATTAAGAGGTTGACTCCTCAAATGGCGAGGATATGATTCGCCGCCCGCAGCCAGAGAGCGCAAGCTTAAACGGCCGCGGATTTGCTCTTTACAATTAGTAGTTTTTATTTGAACTGTGGACGCATTGAGTCTCTTCCATCTTTGATCGGATCGGCTTTGATTGCGTAAACAGTTCAGCAATGAACGCAAACGTTTATACAATTGAGTTGATCTATGTGATCAAGTTGGGATCATTATTAAAAGTAAAAAACTTTCTTTGGAGAGTTTGATCCTGGCTCAGAACGAACGCTGGCGGCGTGCTTAACACATGCAAGTCGAACGGTAACAGGGACTTCGGTCCGCTGACGAGTGGCGCACGGGTGAGTAACGCGTGGGTATCTGCCTATTAGTGGGGGACAACTTGGAGAAATCCAAGCTAATACCGCATAATCTCTACGGAGGAAAGCGGGGGATCTTCGGACCTCGCGCTGATAGATGGGCCCGCGTCTGATTAGCTAGTTGGTAAGGTAATGGCTTACCAAGGCGATGATCAGTAACTGGTTTGAGAGGATGATCAGTCACACTGGAACTGAGACACGGTCCAGACTCCTACGGGAGGCAGCAGTGGGGAATATTGCACAATGGGGGAAACCCTGATGCAGCGACGCCGCGTGCGGGAAGAAGGCCTTAGGGTTGTAAACCGCTTTCAGATGGGAAGAAGGGATGAGAGTTAATAACTCTCTGACTTGACGGTACCATCAGAAGAAGCACCGGCTAATTTCGTGCCAGCAGCCGCGGTAATACGAAAGGTGCAAGCGTTGTTCGGATTTACTGGGCGTAAAGAGATCGTAGGTGGTTTATTAAGTCGGATGTGAAATCCCGGGGCTCAACCCCGGAACTGCATTCGATACTGATAGGCTAGAGTTCGGGAGGGGTAAGCGGAATTCCGTGTGTAGCAGTGAAATGCGTAGATATACGGAGGAACACCTGAGGCGAAGGCGGCTTACTGGACCAATACTGACACTGAGGATCGAAAGCGTGGGTAGC
>WSZY01000241.1 GCA_013139875.1 Mariprofundaceae bacterium
GAAAAGTTAAAATATCCGGAAGGAGGCCTGTCTCAAGATCTATCAGTGTTAAAATCCATAACAGTGAGATCATCACCAGCGCCTGAATAAGCACCGGGCTCCAGCCAAATTTCCAGGCAAGCCCTGCCCAGCTTAACCCCATAAACAGCTCAAGGGCAGGATACCGAATGGAGATGGGAGCTCTGCAACTGCGGCATTTTCCGCTCAACATCAACCACGAAACGAGTGGTATGTTGTCGTACCATGCAATCTCATGTTCACAAGCAGGGCACCGGCTTCGTGGTGAAACAATTGATATCTGTAACGGTATTCGGTGAACACAAACATTGGAAAAACTTCCAAACAGCAGCCCGAACAATCCGGATGCAAACACCAGAAACAGTTCAGGGTTCACTTGTCGGAATCCTTCAATCCCAGCTTTTCAAGACGGTAGCGGATCGAGCGGAAACTGATACCAAGCAGGCCTGCTGCTTTTGTCGCATTACCTTTTGACTCATGCAGAGCCTCAGTAAGAAGTTGCCGCTCAACCCCCTCAAGAGCCTGATCCAGACTCATCCCCTGATGCTGCAGTTCATTAAGTGTTAAGGCATCTGTCTCTGCTTCAGGATAGAAATCATCCAGCAGAGACTCCTCAAGAAAGTCATTTTCAGACAGGGCGAGCAGCCGCTGAAGCAGATTTTCCAGCTCACGAACATTTCCAAGCAGTGGCAGTTCGGAGAGCCGTTGCATACATGAATCAGAGATGCGTGCCTTATCTCCACCCCAGTGGTTCAGCAGAGATGCTACCAGTTCCGGAATATCCTCCCGGCGATGACGCAGTGCAGGCATGTGAATCGGAACAACATTCAGGCGATAAAAAAGATCCTCACGAAACGTCCCATTCTTAACCGCTTCCCCCAGATCCAGATTTGTTGCAGCAACAACACGGATATTGACCTTGTGCTCCTGCTCTTCACCCACCCTGCGTACTTTCATCTCCTGCAAAACACGCAGCAGCTTCATCTGGGCCGCAGGAGGCATCTCGCCAACCTCATCCAGAAAAAGTGTGCCTCCATCTGCAGAGTCAATCAGGCCTGCACGGTCTGCCTCCGCGCCGGTAAATGCACCCTTACAGTGCCCGAACAGTTCGGATTCAAACAAACCTTCAGGAATTGCACCGCAATGGACGGGAATAAATGGCCCTCTTCCACGCAGCGAATGATTATGGACAAAGCGGGCGGCCAGCTCTTTGCCTGTCCCGGACTCCCCGGTAATCAACACAGTAAAATCTTTGGAAGAGGCTCGTAGCAGGCGATCACGTACCCGGTGCATTACCTGCGAATCACCGATAAGAACCTCATCTTTCGATGCAGCACGCGAACCTGCTGAAGATTGATCATCTGAAGCCAGGGCGCGTTCTACTGCCAAACCAAGCTCCTCACTGGATACCGGCTTGGTCAGATAGTCAAAAGCCCCCTCTTTCATCACCTCTACAGCCGTTTCTGCACTTGCATAAGCCGTCAGCAACAGCACCTTCGCCATCGGACATAATCTGGCCGCCATACGTACAACGTCGATACCGGCATCACGCCCATCCATCCGCAGGTCAGTCAGGACAATATCAAACCCGCGCAACTCAAGGGCCTGCTCTGCCTCATCGGGCCCTGCACACGCCTCAACACTATGCCCGCGACCCTCCAGCCCCAGACTCAGAATCTCCCGGGCATTGCGTTCATCTTCGACCAATAGAATTTCAGCCATTATTTTCCTCTTACTTTCGAACGGGGCAATTCTCCCCGAATGATAAATCTGCTTCCACCTGTAACCGCTTCAACCTCAACCTGCCAGCCATTGACCTGACAGACCTGCCATACTGTGGCAAGGCCAAGCCCTATCCCTCCGGACCTTCCGGTTGCAAACGGTTCAAAAAGCCGTCCTTTTATTGATTCAGAAATGCCTCCACCCTGGTCTGATACCGATAACTCCCAGGTACCATCCAGGCTCTCCATATTGACCTCGATCGTACCCGGCTTCTCACTTGCCTGCAGGGCATTGCGTAACAGATTATCCAGCACCAGTCGCAGATGGTCTGCATCAAGCATCAGCGAATCAATGTCACACACCCAGTTTATTCGATGTTCACTCTGAAAATCAACCTGGGCAACCGATGAGCCAATCACCTCTGAGGGAGATATTTTGATCAATACCGGTGATAGCGGGTGCACATAATCGAGAAGGTCTGATACCAGCCGGTTCAACCGGCCAACCTCTTCGGAAACAATTTTTTGAATCTTTTCCTGCTGGGGTCGTTTGACGCTCTTCATTATTTCAACCGATTGGGCAATCGTCTGCATCGGATTGCGAACCTCATGGGCAAGCATGGCTATCATCTTTCCCATAGAGGCAAGCTTATCCTGCTC
This sequence comes from Mariprofundaceae bacterium, assembly GCA_013139875.1. GTDB lineage: Bacteria > Pseudomonadota > Zetaproteobacteria > Mariprofundales > Mariprofundaceae > WSZY01. The sequence continues at coordinate 2,400 of WSZY01000241.1, forward strand.
TGCAAGCCTCTTCTCCAGCCGCCTGATATCGGTGATATCTACAAGCGTCAGCAGCCACTGGGCCGACGGGTCATTGCCGGGAAGCTGTGTTGCAGTCACAAGACATATACCGGTTGGCATATTCCATTCGCACTGAAACAGCTCCCTGTCGGGCTTGTTTAGAAATTGCAGCAGCGCTGCCGGGGTTTCTGCTGCTTCCTCCAGTTTCAGCCATGCAGGGTTGCTTCCGGTCTGCAACAGCAGGCGGCGTGCTGATTCATTACTATCCTGAATATAGAGGGCCTGATCAAGAATCAGCATTCCCTCCTGCATAGAGGTTACGATCTGATCATGCAGCTCTTTCAAGCGGCGATGCTGCCTGACAACCTGATGGCTCTCCTGCTGCAGGCTGGCATGCCGTCTGGCAATCGCAGCCATGGCACCACCAACAAGAAACAGCGCAGAAACCTGCAGCAGCATGTGCAGTGTTGCCGCAGGTGTAATCTCTATCTGATGCCATATTGAGAAGCCGTAGATAGAAACCAGATAGAAAATACAGGCAAATATGGTGGTTAATAACACGGCCATAACGTGTGACTGTGTTCCTGCCACCACAATGAGCAGGCCAAACAGGAAGACGAATGGACTCTGAATTCCACCTGTTATAACTACCAGCACACTGATCAGTAATAGATCCAGACCAAACTGAATCAGAAGCTGCTTAAAAAAAGACAGGGTTGAAGAGGTTAAATACCACTCAAAAGCGATAAACAGAAAAAAACAACCTGATGTTCCCAGCAACAGGCGACGTTGAAGTTCTGAGGATGGCTCATAAAAAAAATATATCGTTGCTGTTAACAGTGCCAGGGAGGCAATGGTTCGAAAGTAGAGCAGCCTTGTAAGACGCGGCCGTTTCTCCTGCTTATTCACAGGCAGAGAATCTGTCTGCATCATTACATGGCCTTAGTCCATAACAAACCAGCAAAAAAATTCACTGGTTAAAGCGCATTGGCCATCTGGAAGATAGGCAGATACATTGATATCACCAGGCCGCCAATCACCACGCCCAGAAATGACATAATAAAAGGCTCCATCAGTGCGGTCATATTATCAACTGCTGTATCGACCTCCTCTTCATAGAAGTCTGCAATTTTTGAAAGCATCTCCTCCAGACTACCTGTCTGCTCACCAATGGCGATCATCTGGGTTACCATAAGTGGAAAGATGCCACTCTCCTCCATCGGTTGCGCCAGAGTCATACCCTGACTAATAGAGTCTTTTGTCTTCAGAATCACCCTTTCGATCACAACATTGCCCGAAGTCTCGGCTACCGTATCAAGCGATTCCAGAATAGGCACACCTGCCGCAGAGAGTGTGGAAAAAGTCCGGCAGAAGCGGGCTACCGCACCTTTGCGAAGTACATCGCCAATAATAGGGAGGTTGAGCAGTAGTTTATCAAGTTGATAATTTCCCTGTGGTGTTTTGTAGATAGCCTTGACTGCATACACGAGCAGCATCGGGGCAAACAGAACAACATACCAGTACTCAACAAACGTATCCGATATAGCCATTGTGACCTTCGTCGGGCCGGGCAGTTCCGCACCAAAACCTGAAAACATGTCTGCAAATACCGGGATTACAAAAATCATCAGAACCGCAGTTACAATAAATGATACAACAATAATTGATACCGGATAGACCATGGCAGATTTAATTTTTGCCTGCAGTGACAGCGCCTTCTCTTTGTACTCACAGAGACGCAGGAGAATCGTATCAAGAATACCGCCCTGCTCACCCGCCTCAACCAGTGCACAGGTCAGGCGATCAAACTCGTTGGGGAATTTTCGCAGTGTCTCACCCAATGGAGAGCCCCCCTCCAGTCCACTCCGGATCTCACCCAGCAGTTTGACCAGCGATTTTTTTTCAGACCCCTTCTCAGCCAGCTCGAAACACTGTACCAGAGGAAGCCCTGCATTGATCATCGTGGAGAGCTGCCTGAAAAAGATACTGATATCTTTCGCATCAACCTTCTCGGGAAAAAGATTGATCTCAACCGGTTTTTTCTTGGCCTTGATATCAACCAGTCCCTGCCGGCGCAGCGTTGCTGTTGCGATATCTTTATTTGCCACATCGAGTTCGCCACTCTGCGAACTCCCCTGCCGGGTCTTTGCTTCCCATAGATAAATTGCCATTAGTCACCCACCGTTACACGTAAGCACTCTTCAAGTGAAATCGAACCATCTCTGACCTTGTTCAATGCTGCCATACGCAGGGTTTTAACACCTTTTGAAATGGCAATGGCATTGATCTCATCACTATTTTTACCGGCATAAACAGCATCGCGAATTTCATCAAAAACAGGCATCACCTGATAGATACCGACCCGGCCCTTATAACCGGTTCCATTGCAGACACTACACCCTTTGCCATGCATTGGAGTAAGACTTCCTATCTCTTCGCTCGGGAAGCCTGCATCAATGAGTGCTTCATCAGGGATTTTCTCGGGCTCTGTACACTCCGCACAATTACGACGACCCAGACGTTGTGCAGTCACAAGATTCACTGCCGAGCCAACAAGAAATGCCTCAATACCCATGTTGATCATACGGGTCATGGTGGAAGGGGCATCATTGGTATGCAGTGTGGCCAACACCATATGCCCGGTCAGTGCAGCCTTGATGCCGATGGCTGCCGTATCATAATCACGAATCTCACCAATCAGGATAATATCAGGATCCTGACGCAGAAATGATTTCAACGCGGCCGGAAAATCCATCCCGATCTCAGCATGCACATTCACCTGATTAATGCCCATAAAGTTGAATTCGACAGGATCCTCTGCCGTACAGATATTTACTCCGGGCTGGTTTATTTCCGCTACTGCGGAGTAGAGACTCACGGTTTTACCGGATCCGGTTGGCCCGGTGACCAGAACCATGCCATAGGGCAGATGGATGGCGTGCTGGAAACTTTTCAGATCCTCCGCCTCATATCCCAGTTTGGTCATATCCAGTTGCAGATTGGATGGATCCAGCAATCGCATTACTACCTTCTCACCAAACAGCGTTGGCAGCACAGAAACACGAAAATCAACCGTTTTTGCCTTGGAGAGCCTCAACTTGATACGACCATCCTGAGGTACCCGTCGCTCCGCAATATCGAGTCTTGCCTGAATTTTTATACGGGAAACAATCGCATCACGCATATTCATCGGCGGCCGCATAATTTCATGCATGACACCATCAATACGGTAACGAACCCTGATAATCTTCTCGTATGGCTCAATGTGAATGTCCGATGCGCCCCGCTTAATGGCATCAAGGAGAATCAGGTTAACCAGCTTAACAACCGGGGCTCCTTCACTCTCCGCCACGCTCTTCTCATCAAATTGATCTTCCTCGGTATCGACGATCTCCATATCAACGGCGCCCAGTTCATCCATCACATCGTCAAGGTCCGATGCCATACCGGCCATCTCATCAAGCTTGGCAACAAGCTGGCTCTCCGGGACGATGACCACATCAACCTGACTGCCACTGATAAAGGCGATCTCATCCAGACTGTTGATATCATACGGGTCGGCAACGGCAAGCGTAATGACACTGCCCTTTCGCCGTATCGGAATGGCCATATTCTTGCGCATCACAGCAACAGATAGCTTGGTCAGGTCGGGGTCAACCTCCACTTTGCTCAGATCAATAACAGGGCGGCCAAACAGTTTTCCGACAAGCTTGGCAAGGTCAATTTCCGTAAAGATATTCTGCTTTATAAGCTGTGCGGTGATGGTATCTCCACTCAGCTTCGTCTCGCGCTGAACATGTTCCAGTTGCTCTTTGGTGATTGATTGATTCTTAAGAAGAATATCACCTAAACGGGACTGCTTCATAGCTGTTTCTCCCAACCCGGCAAATTCATTGGTGTGCGGCCAATCAGCGCCTCTGTCCATCTTAATGCTTCAAGGCGATTCGGTCGAACTGAATTATGCCACTGTGAAAAAGAGGCTGCTCCCTGAGCTATCAGCATCGGCAATCCATCAACACTCTCTCTTCCACTCCTGCGGGCAGCCTGACAAAACGGTGTATCACCATCCGGACGGTAGACTGCATCCACAGCAACCCCCTTACCCGGCAAGGTAAAAGGGAAAGTATCCCCGTCTTTCAACCCGATGGAGGTCGCATTAATAACCACACCTGCTTTCAAACTGACAGCCTCAACATTCGTATTATCCCACTCAATCAATTCACAACTGATATGAGAATAGTTATCTCTCGTATGTGCTGCAAGCATTTCAGCCCGCTTCTGAGTTCGATTACAGATATACAGTGTGGAAATGTTCATTTTTGACAGGGCGTAGATAACAGCCCTGGCCGTACCGCCGGCCCCGAACAGAAGTACGGCCGCCGATTGTATATCGGCCTCCAGAGCTTCAAGTGCGGCAGAAAATCCTATCCAGTCGGTGTTGGTTGCCTGCCATCCCGCTTCACCACGCAGCACTGTGTTCACAGCACCAATCAGCGTGGCACTCTCATCCGGATCGACATATGAAAGCACACTCTCTTTGTGCGGCACAGTCACATTAAAACCCTGTACATTCAGTGCCCACAAACCTCTGACAGCAGATTCAACATCACTCTCCTGCACACAAAACGGCACATATGTTGCATCCAGCCCACTTTTATCCAGAAACCACGACTGAAAGAGTGGCGAAAGCGAGTGCTCAACCGGATTGCCGATAATGCCGTATATTTTTGTTTTTCCACTGATATTCACGCCTCGTTAGCGTAGGGGCTAGGGGTTGGCATGTCAAAAAAGCCTTTAACCACGATCCGGTTAAGCCACCCCCCGTTCTTCAGCCTGAACGATTATCACCTGAACGGTAACAACCCTGAAAAACTTCAGCTAATGGTGTGCCGGGGATATCTGTGATATACTGTATTTAGCGTTCATTAACCGGGTTCATGAGGAAGATATGAGCAAGCTGAAACAGGATAAGAAGCACCATGGTCACCAGTGGGGACTGCGTGTCGGCACTGAAATTGTTGCGTCGACAATGATTGGCCTTGGCATTGGATTCTTCATAGACCGTTGGCTCGATACCCGCCCGCTGTTCCTGATTATATTTGCCATTTTTGGTATTGCCGCAGGATTCATCAATCTCTACCAGCTTATGGTGATCGACATGCAGAACAAGAGCGATGGTGGCAGGCCATGAGTATGGATATGAGTGGCCCCATTGAGCACTTCAGGGTGATTATCTACCAGGACCTTCACATCGGTCCGCTTGATATTTCAATATCCAATACAGTTGTATACATGTGGATTGCAATTGTGCTGGTTGCGCTGGTGTTGCACCTGAGCATGATACGTCCGAAGCTGGTTCCGGGAACGGGGCAACTGCTGGCCGAAATGATCTACAGCTTTGTGGCCCGGCAAACCCGGCTGAATATCCATGGTGAGGGCGGCAGATACGTTCCACTGATGTTCACGCTCTTCACCTTCATTCTGGGATGCAATCTTATCGGCCTGGTTCCCGGCGCCTTCACACCGACCTCGCAACTGGCAGTAACCGGAACACTGGCTGTCGGCATCTTTCTCTATGCCGCAGGGCTTCGTTTCTATCGCCATGGTCTGGGTTTCTTCCGCGCTTTTGCACCCCGGGGTGTACCAAAGATCTTGCTGCCACTGATGATTCCGATAGAACTGATCTCATTTCTGGCACGTCCGGTGACGCTGGCTCTGCGACTGTTTGCCAACATGACGGCAGGCCATACAGCAATTGGAGTGCTGGCCGTGTTAGGGCTTGCAGCACCCTGGTTTATTCAGTGGCTGCCACTCGGCTTTACCATTGTGCAGATTGCACTGGAGATGATCATAGCCTTTATTCAGGCATATATTTTTATGGTATTATCATGCGTTTATATTGATGATGCTTTAGTGGATCACTAGGGGGTTCTTATGGATGCAGCAGCAATGGTACCAATAGGCATGGGACTGGCCGCCGCAGGCATGGGTGGTGCAGCTATCGGCATTGGCATGATCTTCAGTAAAATGATCGAGTCTGTAGCAAGACAGCCGGAGGCCGAACCAACGCTTTCCAAATATGCCTGGATCGGTTTTGCGCTGGTGGAGACCATTGCTCTTTATGCGCTGGTCATCGCATTCATTATCATGGGGCAGGGGTGATTCTTGGAAATGAAAAATTACATCCGTGTATTTTTTCATCACGTAAAGGCAAAAACGTTGTTTCGCCTTTACTCACAACATCAAGTGGTTAACCACTTGATATTGGCAACACGTCCGTGTGCCGCAACCATCTAAGACAGCTGCATGCCACAATTTGATACCACATTTTTCTCGTCCCAGATTTTCTGGACAATGATCTCATTCATCATCCTGTTTGTGGTGCTGAGCAGGTGGGTGCTGCCCCGTATTGCCGCAATCATTCAGGAACGGACCCGTCTGATCGAAGAGGAGATCGCAGAGGCACACAGAAAACGTGAGGAGATGGAAAGTCTCAAAAGTGAATACGCAACCAAACTCTCCTAAATCGATCAGGAGACAAAAAAGATGTTTGATGAGTCGGAAAAACGGATTGTCGAGCAACACAACCGGATGATGGATGAATGGAAAGAGGAGATGGAGCGGAAAAAACGGGCATTCCTGGAAGATGCTGAAGTTACGCGCCTGCGGGCGATCCAGGATATCAGAAGCCAGTCAGCAGACCTTGTTGTTGCTGCCGCCGAGCAGGTCATTCATGAAAGAGTAGGCAAGTCCGACGCACAGAAGGCCCTTGAAGATTCGATTGATCAGCTTGAGAAGGATTTCCCTAAAAAGATTTAGCACACAAACAAGAGCCCGTTTTTGATCCAGAGTGATCATTCGACCATCTCCGGATTTCTATTCTACGGTAACCGACTTGGCAAGATTACGCGGCTGGTCGATATCGGTTTCTTTAATCACAGCAACATAATAGGCCAGCAGTTGCAGCGGGATACTGTAGACGATGGGTGCAGTGCCCGGATAGATATCCGACAGGGTCAGATTCTGATAGTGATCCAGCCCGATATTAACCTTGTGATCGCTGAACAGGAACAGCTCACCACCACGGGCTCGAACCTCCTGAAGATTGGAGAGCACCTTCTCCAATAGCGGATCATCCGGTAACGCACATACCACCGGCATGCTGGCATCCACCAGTGCCAATGGGCCATGCTTCAGCTCCCCTGCAGGATAAGCCTCAGCATGGATGTAAGATATCTCCTTCAGCTTCAGCGCACCCTCCATGGCAACGGGATAGAAGGCTCCACGGCCGAGGAAGAGGGCATTCTGTTTGTCAGAGAAGCCTTGAGCCATTGTCTTGATTTCATCAGCAAGCTGGAGAACCACTTCAACCTGTCTGGGTAGAGCATGGAGCTCATTGACCATCTCCTCTTCCTGTTCAGTTGTGAGGCCTCTGCGACGGGCAAGTGCAATCATCATCAAACGCAGTGCAACCAGTTGAGTCGTAAACGCCTTGGTTGAAGCGACGCCAATCTCAGTGCCTGCACGGGTCATCAGGGATACGTCAGACTCTCTGACCAGTGAACTTTCAGGAACATTACAGATACAGAGGCTACCGATGTAACCCTGATCCTGGCTGCCGCGCAGGGCCGCCAGTGTATCGGCTGTCTCACCCGACTGGGAGATAGTAATAAAAAGGCAGCCCTCCGGCACAACGACCTTGCGATATCGATACTCGCTAGCCACCTCAACACTGCAGGGAATTCCGATCTCCTCCAGCCAGTACCTGGCAACCAGGCCGGCGTGATAGCTGGTACCGCATGCGATAATCTGAACATGCCGGGTCTTGTCCAACAGTGCGGTTGTCTCATGGCCGAAGCTTGCTTCGAGCAGGCGTCCGTTATGAATACGGCCTTCAAGTGTCTCCGAAATCACACCGGGCTGCTCATATATCTCCTTGAGCATGTAGTGCGGATAGGGGCCCTTATCAACACTGCCACTGGATAGCTCCGACTCCTTAATTTCCCGGGTGACCTGATCACCATCCGAGTTATATATAGAGACACCATCGCGGCGTACTTCAGCGACATCACCCTCTTCAAGAAAAATAAATTTCCGGGTGACTGGAAGCAGTGCTGCAACATCGGATGCGATAAAATTCTCGCCATCACCCAGGCCAATAACCAGCGGACTGCCTTCGCGGGTCACCACGATACGACCAGCATCTTCAGGGCTGGCTGCCGCCAGTGCATAAGCGCCTTTCAGTTCGCCGGCAGTTTCAACAACCGCCTCAAACAGATCTTTTCCTGATTCCAGCTTATCTGCCATCAGATGAGCGATCACTTCGGTATCGGTCTCTGAAGTAAACTCATACCCCCGTGCACCTAAACGATCCCGGAGCTCATTGTGATTTTCGATAATGCCATTATGAACCACGGCCACCCTGACACCACTCATTTGCGGGTGGGCATTACGCTCTGCCGGCACACCATGAGTGGCCCAGCGCGTATGAGCAATCCCCAGCTCACCACTGATATCTGAGCTATCAACCAGCTTTTTCAACTCCGCAACCTTGCCCAATGCCCGGAATCGTTTCAGCTCACCGTTCAGATCCCTTACAGCAACACCGGCCGAGTCGTAGCCCCGATACTCCAGCCGTTTCAGCCCATCCATCAGAATGGGAAGGACATTACGCCCGGCAACCGCTCCAACAATTCCGCACATATCTACTTCTTCTTGGGACGTTGCCAGTCAGCTACATGGCGTTGTACAGGACGGGCAGAAAGAGTCAGCCCACCCTCTTTAACACCTTTGGTAATAATGCTTCCAGCTCCGATAGTGGAGTCAGAGCCGACATCAACGGGTGCAATCAGCTTCGTATCCGAGCCTATAAAAACCCTGTCTCCAATGGTCGTTTTGTGTTTATTGGCACCATCGTAATTGCAGGTAATCGTACCCGCACCGATGTTGCATCCACTTCCCATCTCCGTATCACCGATATAGCTGAGATGATTTATTTTACTGCCACGGTTAACAATCGAGTTTTTAATTTCGACAAAATTGCCGATATGCACCTCTTCATCCAGCTCGGCTCCGGGCCGCAGGCGGGCAAAAGGGCCGATTTTTGCTTCAGAGCCGACATTGGCACCATGAATATGGCTGAATGCAAAGACGTTGACCCGGTCATCAAGCATTGCATTAACAAGCACGGCATTGGGTCCGATGCGGCACTCATCACCAATCCGGGTGGAACCGATCAGATAGCAGCCAGCCTGTATAACGGTATCAATGCCAATGCTGACGCTGGCCTCAATACGAACACTCTCCGGCTTCTCAATCGTCACACCATTCATCTGCCAGTCATGTATAATCCGCTGCTGCATCAGAGCTTCAACCTCGGAGAGCTGAACACGGTTATTTACACCGAACATCTCCGAAGCATCTTCCATAACAACCGTCTCAACTGCTTTACCATCTTTGAGTGCAAGCGGAACAATATCGGGAAGGTAGTATTCACCCTGCGCGTTGCTATTACCGACCTTGTGAAGCAGGTCGAAGAGCGTGTCGTAACGTACACAGTAGATACCACTGCTCACTTCATGCAGGGCGCGCTGAGCCTCATCAGCATCTTTCTCCTCAACAATCGCAGAGACCCGGCCTTTCCCATCGCGAATAATGCGCCCGTAACCATGTGGATTCTCCGGCTCTGCGGTGAGGACAGTAACAGCAGCGTCACGGTCCCGATGCTCATCAATCAGCTTTGACAACGTTTCAGTTCTAAGCAGTGGCGTGTCACCACATACAATCAGCACATCGCGAACATCACGAATAACATTCTCACACTGGTTGACTGCATGGCCTGTTCCCAACTGTTTATCCTGAATTACCCACTCAAGATTCTGGGGCTGACCAACATGCTCCTGTACCATTTCGGAAGCGTGACCGGTCACCAGTGCAATTCCTTTCGGGCGAAGCATCTCAACGGTATGCAAAAGATAATCGATCATGGCACGCCCCAGAACCGGGTGCAGTACTTTCGGTTTGGATGAACGCATCCGCTTGCCCTTGCCTGCGGCAAGAACACAAACCTGTAGATCGGGGTAGTGCATCAGTTGAGCCATCTCTCCTCCGCAAGCAATATTAGACGTCTCATACACAGGTAATTCAGTGTCGGTCTAAACTAGGATTGTAGCTGTCTAGATTGCTACTGTTTTGCCTGAGTACGCGAAAACAAAGCAGAGTTTACTATTGTAAATGAGCATTTGTTGTCAAAGTAATCGGGTAAAGCAGTAGTGAGCTAAATAGTTACATACGCAAAAGGGTCGCACAACGTGCGACCCTTGCAAAGAACAAAGAGCAGTTTTTAGTGCTTCTTCTTTTTACGCAACCAAAGCAGGCGAGCGGTCATCATGGCAAGTTCCGCTTCAGCAAGGGCGAGATCCACATCTTCCTTCTTGCCTTCAAGAACTTCCTCAGCCTTGCGCTCAGCAGCAAGTGCCGCAGCTTCATCAATATCGGCAGCCCGTTCAGCGGTATCAGCAAGTATGGTGATCATATCAGGCTGAACTTCCATGAAGCCACCGGATACAAATACTTCATCAACCTCTTCAGGGCCGACAGTGATTCTCAGCTCACCGGCAGTCAGCGCACAGAGAAGCGGCGAATGCTTCGGCAGAATACCAAGATCACCAGCTGCTCCGGGAGCAACAAGCATCTCAGCTTCACCGCGATAAACTTCGCGTTCAGCCGTTGCAACCAATACTTTTACAGTAGAAGCCATTAGCCTTTAGCCGCCATTTTCTCTGCCTTGGCAACCGCTTCATCAATACCGCCAACCATGTAGAAAGCCTGCTCTGGCAGGTGATCATACTCACCTGAAAGAATATCTTTAAAGCCCTTAATGGTATCTTCCTTCTTGGCATACACACCAGGAGAACCGGTAAACACTTCAGCAACATGGAACGGCTGAGACAGGAAGCGCTGAATCTTACGGGCACGAGTAACAGCCAGCTTATCTTCATCAGAAAGCTCATCCATACCCAGGATCGCAATGAGGTCCTGAAGCTCTTTATAGCGCTGCAGTGTCTGCTGTACGCCCTGAGCCACCTCGTAATGCTCAATACCGATAATCTTCGGATCAAGCTGACGGGATGTGGAATCAAGTGGATCAACCGCAGGGTAGATTCCCAACTCGGCAATCTGACGGGAAAGTACGATGGTTGAATCCAGATGCGCAAACGTTGTTGCAGGTGCCGGATCGGTCAAGTCATCCGCAGGTACATAAACGGCCTGAACAGATGTAATAGAACCTGTCTTGGTAGAAGCAATACGCTCCTGAAGACGGCCCATCTCTTCAGCCAGGTTAGGCTGATAACCCACCGCCGATGGCATACGGCCAAGCAGTGCGGATACTTCAACACCAGCCAGAGAGTAACGGTAGATATTATCGATGAAGATCAATACATCCAGACCCTCGTCACGGAAATACTCAGCCATGGTCAGGCCGGTCAGTGCTACACGCAGGCGGTTGCCTGGAGGCTCATTCATCTGACCATAAACCAGTGCAACTTTATCCAGTACGTTGGATTCCTTCATCTCGTAATAGAAATCGTTACCTTCACGGGTACGCTCACCAACACCTGCGAATACGGAGAAACCACCGTGCGCTTTCGCGATGTTATTGATCAGCTCCATCATGTTCACAGTCTTGCCAACGCCGGCACCACCGAACAGGCCTACCTTACCACCCTTGGCGATAGGACACATCAGATCGATAACTTTAATACCGGTTTCGAGAATTTCCTGTGCAGGGGATAGTTCGTCAAAGGCAGGAGCTGAGCGATGAATCGCCCAACGATGCTCTGATTTAACCTCTTCACCTTCAAAATCGATGCCTTCACCAAGTACGTTCATGATACGGCCAAGGGTTGCTTCACCAACAGGAACCATAATCGGCTCGCCTGTATCGCTCATTTCCATGCCGCGGCGAAGACCATCTGTACTGCCCATTGCAATGGCACGAACAGTGTTATCACCTAGATGCTGCTGAACTTCAAAAGTCAGCTTGGGATCTTTCATCTTCAGTGCATTATAGATCAGTGGAAGTTCGCCTGCCGGGAAACGAACATCTACGATCGGACCGATCACCTGTACGATTGTACCTACGCTCATGTTAAGACCTCTCTAAAAAATAAAACTATTAACGGTTAACCAGCTGCTGCAGCACCGGCACAGATTTCTGCCAGCTCCTGCGTAATCGCTGCCTGACGTGCTTTGTTATAGGTAATGCTGAGTTCTTTAACGATATCTCCGGCATTATCAGTCGCAGCTTTCATTGCCACCATACGGGCAGACTGCTCACACGCTTTGTTCTCTAAAACACTATGGAATACCAGTGATTCGACATAACGACGAAGCAGGCCATCCATCACCTCTTTACTATCCGGCTCATAAAGATAATCCCAATAACCGGTGTGTGTAGCATCTTCTGGGATTGGACATGGCAGAAGACGCATGGAAACAGGTGTCTGGGTCATGGTGTTTTCAAATTCACTGTAGACGAGATAGACCTCATCCACTTTGCCACTCATGTAGTGTTCCATGGCAACGCCGACCAGACCGAGAATATCTGCAATTTCAGGAGAATCAGGAACATTCTCAACTGAACCGGCAATATCGGGAAAACGGTGCAGGAACGTACCTGAACGACGACCGATAGTATAAGCTTCAGTATGAAC
>WSZY01000156.1 GCA_013139875.1 Mariprofundaceae bacterium
ACACCTCGTCAATATCCCCGGAGATAGTGGAAACCTTCTTGCTCTGCCTTATATCGATCTCCTGTGCCAGGTCACTCACATCGGAGAAATAACGTGTGGCGGCCATGGAGAGTGGCAGCGCCTCCGCCACCTCCTCCGGCAGATCCGCACGGCGTAGCTCGGAGGTAAAATCAGCTGCTGCATTGATCAGCTTGTCCATAATAAAACGATCCGCCACCAACCGGGGGCTCAGGCTCGCTTCGGTATTGATCGCATCCTCCGCCATACGGATGGAGATTCCCTGAATACGCTCAAGCTCTTTGGTCAGTGCCTCATGAGCCAGCAGTGGCGTATTGATCAGGGTGCTGTCCAGGTATTTGGGTCGTGCCTCATCCTCTTCAGCGGCTCTGAACTGCCGTTTGAGAAAAGTAACCAGCCTCTGTGTAAAGGGCCAGATCAACAGCACACCAAGCAGGTTAAAGAGTGTATGGAAGAGCGCCAGGAATGTAGCAGGTCCACCCGCCATACCGGCACTCTTCTGAAACCACTCAATCGCAACCAGCATCAGTGGCAGAGTCAGCAGCGCGACAGCCCCTGTCATCAGGTTGAAGATCACGTGGCCTGCTGCAACACGTTTGGCATTGGGAGTTGCTCCGATCGCAGCCAGTGCGGCTGTCGATGTGGTACCTACATTGGCACCAATCACCATGCATGCAGCTGCAGGCAGGGCAACCACTCCACCTGCAGCGGCTGTCAGGGTGATGGCGATCGCGGCACTGGAGGATTGCATGATCAACGTCATCAAAAAACCGGTTCCGACAAAGACAACAAGACCGATAAGGCCACTTGCCTGTAGCGCATCCAGTACAATCAGACTCTCAAGCCCTGTAAAACCTGATTTCATCAGGTCGATACCGAGGAAAAAGAGACCAAACCCTGCGATCGCTTTGCCGATGGCAGGATAGCGGCCATGCCTGGCAAAGATTGTCATCAGCATTCCGATGCCGATGGCCGGCAATGCGAAAGTCTTGATATGAAAACCAAAGCCGACGATTGCCACCAGCCAGCCGGTCATGGTGGTTCCCAGATTGCTGCCATAGGCAAGCCGGATCGCCTGCTTCAGCGTTAAGAGTCCCGCATTGACGAAGCCGATAGTAGCAACGGTTACGGCACTGGAAGATTGGACAAGAGAGGTGATCAGGGCACCGGAGAGAATGCCTCTGATTGGCGTGCGGGTGGAGCTTTTAAGAATTCGGCGCAGTGAATTGCCAGCCGACATTTTCATGCCATCGGTCATCATCTGCATACCGAGCAGGAAAAGTCCGATACCGCCAGCAAGGCCCGTAAAAATCTGCCAGGTCAATGAACGCTCCTTAAAATCCGAATAGAAGCCGCATAGGGTTCACCATCTATTGTAGGTTTCACCTATCCCGGAAGCAATTGATATGAACGATAAAATTTACTTTTTCTCATCACTGTCAAACCAGATCTTCTGCTGATGATCGTGATACCTCTCGGCATCGCCGTAATCAAGAAAGCGGCTGTAGCGGGAGTGTGCTGCGCGAATACGCTCGGCATGCTTGATCGGGCACCAGTACTGCTCGGTTCTGGCTGCTATCTCGCGTACATAAGCGATCAGCCCGTTGGCGTAGGAGCAGTAGGCACAGTTGATCTTTTCAAGAATATTGAGATAAGCAAGATGCGTTCGATCGTAGATAAAGTAGTTGCTCCGTTTCACCCTTTTGATACCGTAGGCCGGAAAACAGATTGCCTGATATATTGAAACGGTGAGATCGAGTAGCAGCAGGGGTACAGAGAGTGAGTAGATCAGCGGCGCTGTCAGAAGATTACGCAGCCGGGCATGCAACACATATTTAACCAGCCCCGTCTTCAGCGCCTTATGCCGCCGGACCACCTCCTCTTCGAAGATCACCTTTCTGTTTTTGATCGTGAAGCTCAGTTCAGCCTGATGTTTGGCGAGCTCCACCTCCAGATCCCCTTCCAGCTTCCGGATTTTATCGATCAACTGACTGATCTGTTTATTCATCTCACCTCCATCCGTCATGTGGGATCAGTACCATTCACGTCACACTGTCAGAGTAGCTGATAACAACAGGTTTGCACATAGCTGCTCTACCCGGCGTTGCCCGGTGTGCGGCCTTGCAACGCAGACCCATCTGCCATAGAAGCGTTCATGGCTATTAAATCCACCATTTTCAGAGCTGATCTTCAGATCGCTGACATGGAGAGACACTATTATCAGGATCATCTCCTCACCCTGGCCCGTCACCCATCAGAGAATGATGAACGTATGATGTTGCGACTGTTGGCCTTTGCCCTCCACGCCAGTGATACAATGGGTTTTACCAGGGGACTAAGTAGAGAAGATGAGCCTGAGTTGTGGCAGAAAAGCCTCAGTGATGAAATTGAAGTCTGGATTGATCTCGGCCAACCGGATGAGAAACGTATTCGCAAAGCCTGCGGGCGGGCAGAAGAGGTGTTTATCTACACCTACAACTATCGCAGCGCCATGGCGTGGTGGGAGCAGATCCGAAGCAGGCTAACCCGCTTTGATAACCTGTCGATCATTCTGATTCCGGATGAGGCACTCCGGATCATGGGCAGCATGGCTCAAAGAGGAATGCAATTGCAGTACACCATTCAGGATGGAGAGGTGCTACTCAGTAATGGAGAGATATCCGTAACCGTAGAGCCTGAAACCCTTCTTTCCAGTTAAGGTAGATTACCGTTTAGGGAATTTTTGAACATTTAAAGCCTGCCTGGATTAATGCTTCTTTACTTTCCAGATATCAACAATGCGGATGCCACCATCCTCAAGTGTGATTTTCCTGCTTTTGTAGAGTGAACCAATCGCCTTCTTGAACATTCCCTTACTGATACCAAACATCGCATCAATCACCGCAGGCGGACTTCTGTCCGTCACATCGATAAATCCACCCTCAGCTTTTAGCGCCTTCAGCACTACCTCGATACCATCATCAATCTTCTGATGTCCCTTTTGGTGCAGCATCAGGTCAATTCTTCCGTCATCACGGATATGCTTAATGAAGCCTCTGATCTTCTCGCCACGCTTAAGTGGATGCACCACCTCGTGATTGTGCAGCAGGCCAAAATGGGAGTTGTTGATGATCACCTGATAGCCAAGATCGGTCTTGTTGGAGATAAAGAGGTCAACCTCCTCACCCGGCTCGAAATCATCTTCCGATTCACGGTAGAGGAAATCATCCAGCCGGGTCGATGCAGCGATACGGTTCGACGCCTCATCAAGGTAGACGCCGACCACATAGCGTTTGCCCTCATCCATCTTATGAATCTGCTCGGAAAACGGCACCAGCAGATCTTTCGGTAGCCCCCAGTCAAGGAATGCACCCACAGGGGAGACTGAGACCACCTTCAGGCAGGCGAATCCACCCACCATCACATAGGGTTTTTCGGTGGTGGCGATGATGCGATCTTCCGAATCGCGATAGATAAACACCTCGATCTCATCACCGATATTGCAATCTTTGGGCAGATAACGAACAGGAAGAAGGATTTCACCCTCTGAACCGCCATCAAGGTAGAGCCCGAAATCGACCTCCTTGACCACTTTCAACCTGTTCAGCTTGCCTATTTCAACCATTACTGTTGCACCCTGAATAATCTC
>WSZY01000105.1 GCA_013139875.1 Mariprofundaceae bacterium
TCAATGGCCATCAGGTATGCGCCCTCAATGGGAATAAACATCAACACATAGTCAGGTGAGTTCACATTGGGCAGATGATCGTATCGTTTGCTGGATAGCCCCTGAATATGGCTCTTCAGGCTTTTCAGGTGGGCTGTAAGCGCTTTTTTACGCGACCCGTCATCTGTGGCCGACACAACACGCTCATAATCGGTCAGCGAGACCTTGGAATCGATGATCACCTGCTTATCACCCGGCATGTAGATCACCACATCAGGACGCAGGCGTCTGCCATCTTCAGCGGTAAAGGATTGCTCGCGGGCAAACTCTTTACCCTCCCGCAGCCCGGAGGTCTCCAGAATCCGTTCGAGAATCATCTCGCCCCAGTTACCCTGTGCCTTGCTGTCACCCTTCAATGCCTGAGTCAGGCCAACAGCATCCTCGGACATCTGACGGTTCAGCTTCTCCAGTTGTTCAAGGTGTTTGGTCAGAGAAGCGCGGCCCTCTGCATCTTTGACATGCACTTCATCGACCCGTGTTCGGAAATCACCAAGCTGTTCACGCATCGGCTTAAGCACTTCATCAAGGCTGGACTTGTTCTGCTCGGAGAAGGCCTTGCCCCGCTCCTCGAATATCTGATTGGCAAGCAGCTTGAATTCGGTTCCCAGTTTCTCTTTGGCATCTTCAAGCAGTGCCAGTTTTTCCACTGCCGCCTCACGATCTTTTTTGATGGTGATATTAAGCCCTGCGATGTTTGCTTCGTGTTGGGAATTAAGCGTTCTTAGATCATAGAGCGCCGTCTCTTTGTTGGAGAATTTCTCCTCCAGTTCGGATATCTGCTTTTCGGTGTAGTGCACCTGAGTATCCAGCGATGCATTTTTTTCTAACAGGTCAGAGATATCCTTCATATTGGTATCGATAAGCTGTTTCTGCGCCTCAATATGTCTGCTCTGATTGAGATGGGTGACAACCCAGCCAACGATAAGAAGTGCCGCGAACACCAGCAACCCGATGGCTACAGGTTCAGAAAGCACCTCCCAGTTCATCTGACCACCTTCATCAAACAATCACCCCTTCAGAAGCCCTGAAACAGACGCCAGCGCCTCTTTCAGCTTATCGGGCTCTGTTCCGCCTGCCATTGCCATATCAGGCTTACCGCCACCCTTGCCACCGCAGATGATCGCCACTTCACGCACGATATTGCCTGCATGGTATCTGTCGGTCAGATCTTTGGTGACCCCTGCAATCAACTGAACCTTCGGACCATTCTTCATGCCGAATACAATCACACCTGCTTTGAGTTTGCCTTTGGCCTTATCCATGAAATCACGGAAATCAGAGACACCGGATACTTCGGCAGTCAGTAACTTGATTGTTCCCTCTTTGGCGCCCACATCAACAGCCGTGCCGATCAGATCATCGAGCATGCCTGTAGACTGCTTGCCTTTAAGGCTGGTCAACTCTTTCTCAGCCTCTTTCAGTCTGGCCTGCAGTGTTGAGAGCGCATCAACCGCCTCGAACGGACGCACCTTCATCTGCCCTGCCACTTCACCGAGCTGATCCGCATCAGCCACAAAGCTCCGGTAGGCCGCTTCACCGGTTACCGCCTCGATACGACGAACACCTGCGGCAATGCCTGCTTCGGAGACAATACGGAACGGGCCGATATCACCGGTTCTGGCCACATGCGTGCCACCGCACAGCTCTGTAGAGAAGCCGGCTGAGACCACACGCACTTCATCACCGTACTTCTCCCCGAACAGCGCCATCGCACCGGATGCAATCGCCTCATCCTGGGTCATCAGTCTGGTATCAACGGAACCGTTGGCCAAGATGGCTGCGTTTATCTTCGCCTCGATCTGTGCCTTCTCTTCCACACTCACTGGCTGATGGTGGGAGAAATCAAAACGCAGACGCTCCGCATTCACCAGTGAACCTGCCTGCTTCACATGCTCACCAAGCAGATCACGAAGAACCGCATGCATCAGATGGGTTGCGGTATGGTTACGACGAATGGAGTCACGACGAGCGGCTTCGACTTAAAAATGAGCCGTGTCACCGCTGGAGATTGAACCACGGGAAACCTTGCCCACATGAACAAAAAGATCAGAGAGCAGTTTTTTGGTATCGCTGACGATGAATAGGGCATCGCCGACGGTGACCACACCACTGTCACCCGCCTGGCCACCTGATTCACCATAAAATGGTGTCTGGTTGGCAATCAGCCACCCCTCGTCACCTTTGGAGAGAGTCTCAACACCGCTGCCATCCTGAATCAGGCCGGTAACGACACCTTCAGCGCTCAGGGTGGAGTAGCCCAGAAACTCGGTCGGGCCATGTTTCTCACGCAGCTCATAGAGTGCGGTTGGAATGGTGGCCTCACCGCTTCCACCCCAGGCTGCGCGGGCACGCTTGCGCTGCTCTTCCATACATACTTCAAAGCCATCCATATCAAGGCCGACATTCCTGTTTCTCAGAATGTCAGCAGTCAGATCGGTCGGGAATCCGAATGTGTCGTAAAGGGTGAAAAGTGTTTTGCCCGGAATCGTACCGCCGGCACCGGCCTCATCCACGGCCTGCTCCACCAGCTTCAATCCCTTATCGAGCGTCTTGATGAAGCGCTCTTCCTCAATACGGATCACCTGCGTAATGTTGGCCTGACCTTCAACCAGTTCAGCGAAGTGGTTACCCATTTCACGCACCAGCACATCGACCAGCTTGTAGATAAACGCATCGCTCATCCCCAGTAGGCGGCCATGACGGCAGGCACGGCGAAGAATGCGGCGCAGTACGAAACCCCGGCCCTCATTCGATGGCAATACCCCATCGGCCAGAAGGAAGGAGACCGAACGAAGATGATCGGCAAGCACCCTTAGAGATACATCCTGCTCCCCGTTTGCACCGAGCTTCACACCGGTAACATCACAGGCTGCGGCGATTAAATTCCTGAACAGATCAATTTGATAGTTA
>WSZY01000094.1 GCA_013139875.1 Mariprofundaceae bacterium
TCTACCATTGCGCGCCCTTACAAAGCATGCTTATGATTGTAGGGGGACTACTCTGACAAAGACAGAGTATGGGGTGGCCCACGGATGGGCTGCCGGGATCATACACACTTGTGTTTGGTTCTGAAACGCAAGAGACACAAAACTGCTATCCTGCACTTTTGTGTGAGCAGAGTTAAAACCGCCTGTTAGCTTTGCTGTTTGAAAATGCCGAGGTGGCGGAATTGGTAGACGCGCTGGCTTCAGGTGCCAGTGTCTTCACAGACGTGCTGGTTCGAGTCCAGTTCTCGGTACCACTCTATAAAGGCCCGGCGCCCTGCCGGGCCTTTATGTTTTTAAGCCGGTGAATACGCTGTCTGTAAACAGCTCCCGACAATGCAATCTCCGGGAGACTCGCATAACAGGAAATTCTACCTATACTTTTCTCCGTGATATCAACTGCAGAGAAGAGTTCTACCGACGAAGAACGCATGGAGGGTCTCCTCCAGCGTATGGGTATGTTGCGCGGCTGGTCTCCACAGACGCTCTCTGCCTATCGCTCAGACCTTAAACACGCTACCGGCTTTCTCCACAGCAGCCGAAGCTGCTCCATCTTTGATGCTTCACAGGATGATATCGCCAGCTACCTCGGTGTTTTAAGAAAGGCGGGACTGAAGGAGTCCAGCATCTCTCGACGCCGAAGCTCACTCTCCACATGGTACGGTTACCTTCAGGAGGAGGGGTGGCGCGAAGATCACCCTGTTCGCAATCTCCCCGGCATGCGCAGAGGGCGGAGGCTGCCTAAAGAGTTGAGTGAAAAAGAGGTTGAGCTGCTGCTTACAGCACCTGAAACGGGGCAGCCAACGGGACTGCGTGACCGCTGCATGCTTGAACTGATGTATGCCACCGGCCTCCGGGTTTCGGAACTGACGGGGCTCACCCTCTCCAACATCGATCTTCAGACCGGCATTGTCAGGGTTATCGGAAAAGGCAATAAAGAGCGTATGGTTCCCTTTGGTGAAGAGGCGGAGATCTGGTTAAAAAAATGGCTGCAGAAACGAGCCGGTATTGCCAGCATCCATCTCTTCCCGGGACGCTCGGGAAAAGCCATGAGCAGGCAGAATTTCT
Organism: Mariprofundaceae bacterium; assembly: GCA_013139875.1. Lineage (GTDB taxonomy): Bacteria > Pseudomonadota > Zetaproteobacteria > Mariprofundales > Mariprofundaceae > WSZY01. Next base: position 1,105 of record WSZY01000094.1, read on the forward strand.
GGCAGCGTATCAAACTCTATGCGAATCAGGCAGGTATCTCTCCACTCCCCTCACCCCACACGCTGCGTCATGCATTTGCCACACACCTGCTCAATCATGGTGCAGACCTGCGTGCGGTTCAGATGCTGCTCGGGCACGCAAATATCACCACAACCGAGATCTATACCCATGTCTCCAGAGCCCGGCTGCATGATCTGGTAAACAGCTCACATCCGCTTGGGCGCAGACAGTGAACGATATCCCGCTTTCCAGACTGCTCAGGCAGGCTCGCAAGGCCGTCTCCAGAGAGGCGTATCATGAAGCCGAAGAGCTCTACGCTTCCATTACAGCGTTGCCGGAGATGGCAGATGATCTCGACACCAGACTCAGGTATGCCTACTGCGCTGAAAAAACGGGCAACCTGCAGCAGGCCATTGAGACCTACAACGAAGTGGTTGGCATCTACCACCAGAGTGGAGAGGAGAGTGCGGCAGCAGCACTTGAGCAGACAATTGAAGGATTGAAAAACAGGCCGGATGAGGAAGAAGAGCCGCCGCAGGAAGAGCCGGAAGAGGCGTGTGAAGTTGAAGCGTTGAACGATACGGAACTGATGCAGCAGCTCTGCGAAATGGGTGAGCTGATGTCACTCTCTCCCGGCGATATGCTCTGCCATGAAGGTGATATGCCACACACGCTATGGCTTATGCGCAGCGGCTCACTAACAATCCACCTTCCCGACTATGACGAGCCGGACAGCATCACCGCAGAAGATGGCCATTTGACACTGATTGGCGAAATCGGTTTTTTCACCGGACAACGAAGAGTCGCGGATGTTGAGGTTACGGCTGCAGCAGAACTCTTTGCCGTTAACGGTGCTGATATCCTTAAACGCAGGGAGAGTGACCCTGCCTTCAAGGGTGGCATGGAACGCCTGCTTCTTGAACGCTGGGCCGAGCCGGTTCTGGCCCATCACGTCGTCTTTGAACGGATCAACGATATTGATCGGATGCGGCTGATGCATGTGTTTAAGCGCATCACTGTCGGGCCCGGTGAAACCCTCATTGAAGAGGGGGAGGAACATACCAGCACCTACATGCTGCAGAGTGGCTGCCTGTTTTTCATGCACTCTCACCCGGATGAGGGCTTTGAAACGCATGACGGCTCAATGACGGTCTGCATCTTTCCGGGAGAGATGATCCATCTTGGAGGCCTCCTGAAAGGATACAGGAGTCAATACAAGGTGCTTACAGCCACACCTGTTAAGCTTCTGCGCCTGTCACAGGAAGACTTTGAAATATTCACCATGCGCAGGCCCTGGATCACCCAGGCTATTCTGCATTTTTCACACCGGCCTGCACATCTGCAGATTATGCGTCCGGAAGATGATTACCTGTGGAAAGCCAACCGGCATGTGAAAGTGGAGAAGATGGTCTAGAATGGAGAAAAATCTTCTTAAGGGGTGCTCTGTCTAAGATGGATTACCAGAAAATATTTCAACAGGCTCGAAGTGCTGCTGCAAAGGGGGACTTTCATGCCTCCCGTAAACATTACGGCCAACTGTGGAATTCCCCGGTCTGGCGCAATGACAGGGATGTCCAGCTGAGTTATGCCTACGCCTGTGAACGGACAGGAGACCACTCCGAGGCACTGACCGCCTACAGATCACTGATGGATCACTACGTCAGTAGTGTGGAGAGCGATGAGGGCAGTATCGTAGAAGAGAGCATGATGCGTCTGCATGAGTTGATGGCTGATGCCGAACACGATACAAAAAGACAGGTCATCGACAGAGAGAGTGATGAAAGTGAAGCCCTGCTGATTACCAGACTTTTTGAACATGGCTATCCACGTGAACTTTCCGGTGGTGAACAGCTCTGCCAGAAAGGAGACCCTGCGGGGCACATGTGGCTGCTGAAGCAGGGAGATGTCGACGTCATTATACCGGGCCAGAAGATCAGCACGCTATCCGGCAGCAGTGAAAGACCCTGCCTGATCGGCGAGCTGGCATACTTTACCGGTATGCGCCGGGCCGCCACGCTCACATCTGCAACCACCGCTAAAATTATAGAGCTCCCTTATGAGAGAATCCGGGCGCTGTTGAAGAAAAACCGTGATCTCTATGCCATGATGGAGCATCTCTTCCGGCACCGTCTGCTGCTGCAGGTTCTGTCCCGGCACGACATCTTCAAACTGTTCAATGACATCGACCGCCGACGGATCACCACCATATTTGAAAATACGGTCACAAATGCCGGGCAGACATTGATAGAAGAGGGTAAGGAGTATCCGAGTGCCTTTATGGTCCAGTCGGGCACACTTCTTCTACTGGATCGTACAGGTGAGACGGAGACATTGATCGGCAGCATGCAACCGGGTGATCTTTTCCATCTTGGCGGGCTTCTAAGGGGTTATGTGGCACCCTACAGTGTTGTCTCCGGCACCCCCTGCCACCTGTTGCGACTGCCCAGACACAGCTTTGAACCCTTTATGCTGCAGCGGTCATGGCTGATTAAGGCAATTCTCAAACATAGCCGCCTCTCTGCAGAGCAGCAGGTTCTCCATCCTGAAGCCAGAAATCTGTGGGCTACAGACCGCTATTTTGACATGAAAGAGAGCAAATAGTCGGCAACGCCCCTCTTCAAGCTGCCATTCACAAATGCTCTCTGTTATATTTCCGCCTCCCGACAGACTACATCCGTGCGTCAGTGCAACCCTGGAGGCTATAAGCCATGCCGAAGAATAACGAAATTCCATGCTACTCCCCCGGTCTTGCTGGCATTCCGGTTGCAGAGTCCTCCGTCTCCTATGTTGATGGGCAGAAAGGAGAGTTGGAGTATCGCGGTATTGATATTGAAACACTGGCCGAACACTCCTCCTTTGAAGAGACCTCTTTCCTGCTGCTGCATGGCCATCTCCCGTCCGAAGATGAGCTGAAGATCTTCGACATCCGGCTTCGCCATCACCGCCGCATCAAGTACAGCATCCGGGACATGATCAAATGCTATCCTGACGCGGCACACCCTATGGATGCGCTGCAGGCCGGTGTGGCTGCCCTTGGTATGTTCTACCCCATCACCACAGACATGACTTCGAACCTCGACACCGCTTACAAGATGGCCGACAAGGCAGCCATTCGTCTGATCTCGAAAATGCCTACACTGGTTGCCGCCCACGCACGTATGCGCACAGGTGATGATCCGATTCCACCCCGTGACGATCTCTCCCACGCCGCCAACTTCCTCTACATGCTGACCGGTGAAGAGCCCGATCCACTGGCCGAGCGCATTATGGATGTGGCATTGATCGTGCATGCTGAACATACCATGAATGCCAGCACATTCTCAGCCATGGTCACCGGCTCTACGCTGGCTGATCCCTACACCGTAATCAGCTCCGCTATCGGCACACTCTCCGGCCCGTTGCATGGTGGTGCCAATGAAGAGGTTCTGGAGATGCTGGATGAAATCGGTACGGTCGAAAATGTGGAGCCCTACCTGAATGACAAGATCGCTAAAAAACAGAAAATCACAGGCCTGGGCCATCGTGTCTATAAAACCAAGGATCCCCGCGCCACACTGCTGCAGAAGCTCTATGTCGAGCTTACCGAGCGATTCGGTGAAGACCCGACCTATAAAATCGCCCAGAAGATTGAGGGGCTATCCAATGCAACACTGGGTGCAAAAGGTGTCTGTCCGAATGTCGACTTCTACTCCGGTATCGTCTACCGAAAACTGGGGCTCGATACCGATCTCTTCACACCGATCTTTGCCGTTGCCCGTGTATCCGGCTGGCTGGCTCACTGGCGGGAGATGATCGGCAATACCCGTATCTATCGTCCCAATCAGATCTACAGAGGCCAGCATGGTCAGCCCTATGTTCATATGGCTGATCGCATTGTGTCTGAAGAGTAAGGGCTAAACCGCAGCAACCGATTCATTGCGTTTGTGAAGGTAGCGGGTCATTCCCGCCGCAGTAAGGATGCACCATACGGCAAACAGTGCCCCCGGAAGGGCTGTTATCGGTTCAAAATGTTTGAGCGCGAGAGCTACACCCAACCCTGCATTCTGCATGCCGATCTCAATCGCCATGGTAATTCTGTGCCGGTGGTCAAAACCAAACGCTCTGGCAGCACCCCAGCCAAGCAGATAACCAAGACCATTTAAGACCAC
>WSZY01000120.1 GCA_013139875.1 Mariprofundaceae bacterium
GACAAATGCTACTCTACTCAGCTGAAAACAGCGGTGTTCGCCGCATCTACAGAATCCCCTCGTGGGGTGGAAAAGCCGAGCCGATCACTGCTGGAAATATTGATGCATCTGATCCTGCATGGTCACGCTGAGAAGATAATAAACATCCACCCTAGACAGCACGAAGGGATTGGTGTTCAATTCAGACACTATTTATATGATTAGCAAACCAGTTTGGGAGGATTCCAATGAACCAATTTTCAAAATTTACCATTGTAGCACTGGCAGCAGCAGCACTTCTGTTTGCCGGCTGTGCGAAAAAAGAGGTTGTCAGCAGTGAAGGTGGTCCATCCACACAACCTGTAAGCAGTGTGGCGGAGAGCAGCACGGCGAAAAAGCCGTCATCGGACGCTGTCTACTTTGCATTTGACAAATCAGACCTCGATGGAGCAAGTAAAGCGACTCTGAATGCGAATGCAGCATGGCTGAATGGTAGTGATGCCAGCATCACTATTGAAGGCAACTGTGATGAACGTGGCAGCCGTGAATATAACCTGGCACTGGGCCAGCGTCGTGCCGACAGTGTTAAAGACTACCTTGTGGCAAACGGAGTAGATGCTTCCCGCATCGATACCGTCTCTTTCGGTGAAGAGCGCCCTGCATGTGACGGATCAGGCGCAGCCTGTTGGGCACAGAACCGCCGTGCGGACATCGTTAGCCGCTAATAACAGGCAGTTGATTGAGATGAAGCGGCCATCGGTTTTTCCGGTGGCCGCTCTTTTCGTGCTGCTGCTTCTTTCCGGTTGTGCCGGAAAGGGTGCAGCTTCATGGGAGCAGGAGAGAACTCAGGTTATGGAGTCTCTTCAGAAAACCGAGCGTGAACAGGCTGCGGTCAACGTAACTTTGGATCAGATGAGGAGACGCATTGCCGAGCTGGAAAAGAGTCTCGAAGAGCAGTTGAAACTGAACAGCAAGCTCTCCGCCAGACTTGATACCATGCAAAAGAGCAGAGCCTCGAGTAAAAAAGCCACTTCCAAAGTAGCCAGCAGCCAGAAACAACTTACAAAGAAACTGAAAAAGATTGAATTAAATATTCATTCTGCTGCCAAGAAGGGTTCCTCTTCAACCATGGCAATCAATCCTGAAAGTGAAAAAAACGCATATACTTCGGCCTACCTGGCCCTGAAAAGCGGCCGTTACGATGAAGCCTCTCAGGCCTTTAAAACACTGTTGCTTAAACACCCTCAGGGTGAATATGCTGATCAGGCTCTCTACTGGTTGGGAGAGAGCTATTTTGCCCAGCAGAAGATGAAGGAGGCGATTAAGGCCTTCAAGAGTGTGGCCAATGACCACCCCAACAGTGCCAAGCACTCTGCGGCACTGCTGAAACTTGCTTCTGCATATCAGGTGTCCGGCCGTAAGGGTGACACCAAAGCTGTTCTGCAACGGCTAATCAAGGAACATCCAGACTCCAACGCTGCAGGGCAGGCCCGCAGCAGGCTAAAAATCATCGAAGCGGGGCAGTGACAATAGAGCCCTCTTCCAAATCGCTTCGGATTCATGAAATTTATCAGAGTATTCAGGGTGAAAGTACATTTGCCGGCACACCCTGCACATTCATTCGACTGGCAGGTTGCCCGCTGAACTGTCTCTACTGCGATACACCACAGGCCATCCCGACAGATTCAGGCAGTGCCTTCCCTGTTCATGAGATTATAGAAAAGGTAAGAACGTTCGGCCATCCACTGGTTCTTGTAACCGGAGGAGAGCCGCTTGCACAACGAAATGTGATCGAACTGCTTAAAGCTCTGCTTAAAGAAGCGGTAACCGTTCAACTGGAAACAGCTGGCGCACACGATCTTGGCAGGGTCCCTGACGGGGTTTCGATCATCATGGATATCAAAACACCGGGAAGTGGTGAGGCGGCACGCAACCGCTGGGAGAACATCTCCCATCTCAAGGCAGGTGATGAGATCAAATTCGTAATCAATGATCGTGATGATTATGAGTGGGTTAAAAAAGTGATTCGTGACAGATCTCTGGCAGAGCTGAAAATTCCCCTTCTTCTCTCACCGGCCTGGAAGGCACTGCCCCCGGCAACAGTTGCAGAGTGGATGCTTAAAGACCGGCTTCCGATGCGGCTGCAGATTCAGCAACATAAATACATCTGGGGAGATGAGGTGACCGGCGTATGAGCAAAGGAGAGCACGCGGTTATTCTTCTTTCAGGCGGGCTTGATTCCAGCACTGCGCTGGCCTGGGCTATTAGAGAGATGGGCTGGAGATGCCACAGTGTTGCCTTTGATTATGGCCAGAGACATCGAATTGAACTTGAAGCATCCAAAAATGTCGCGAATTCGCTGGGTATTGATGATCATCGAACCATCAAGGTTGATCTGGCTGCGATTGGTGGCTCAGCACTGACCGGGGATATCGATGTTCCGAAAGACCGGCATCAGGGGAACACCATCCCCGTTACCTATGTGCCGGCCCGAAATATGATCTTTCTCTCCATGGCCGTCGGTATGGCGGAAACTGTCGGTGCTTCAAAAATCGTGATTGGTGCCAATGTTGTTGACTACTCCGGCTATCCGGACTGCCGTCATGAATTTCTTGAATCCTTCGCTACAACGGCAACGCTGGGTACCAAAATGGGTAGCGAAGGATCTGCTGTTGAGATTATTGCCCCACTGCTGAAGCTGAATAAATCAGAGATTATTGAGCTTGGATTAAGGCTGGGACTGGATTACAGCCTCACCCACTCCTGCTATGATCCGC
>WSZY01000201.1 GCA_013139875.1 Mariprofundaceae bacterium
CCGATCTGGTTGTGAATGAGATTTTCCATGCCATCTCAAACGCTTTGGCAAATGGTGACCGCGTTGAACTCAGAGGGTTTGGCAGCTTTACAACTAAGCGCCGCAACCCACGCATTGGCCGCAATCCGAAGACGGGTGAATCTGTCCAGGTACCGGGTAAAATCGTTCCTCACTTTAAACCGGGCAAAGAGTTGCGTGAGCGTGTAGATCATAACAGGTGATTGTACTCGGTTACTGCACTCAATGGGGTAGAGTATGGGCATGAACTGGATAAATGTACTGGTACTGCTGGTTCTTACCTCCTTTGCCACCATGTTTGCCCTCTCCAATATGATCCCGGTGCAGATCGCTGTCGCAGGCCTGACCAGTGACCATCTTCCTCTCTACATCCCGATATTCGGCGCATTTCTTCTCGGGTTTCTTGGTGGAATGGTCTCCCTGAGCTTCTCCCGGCGTAAACATAAGCAGGAGATCTCCGACCTTCATAAAGAGAATGAGTTGCTGAATCAGGAAGTTGAAAATCTTCACAATATTCCGCTGCAAGATGATGTCTGATGACCATTTTCAGAATCGGAAACCTGTTTCAGTCTGTTTGAGTTGCTTCGAAAGCCGGGTTTCCTCCGAACTATCTGATTCCGTTCCGGCTGTGAGCATCCAATGACAACCCTGTTGATGAGTCTGATAGCGGCTGCACTGCTGGTGATGGCAGCGCTCTACTGGCGTCAGGTTCAGGATGATGAGGTGTCAGAGAGGCAGCGTGAGGATGATCGTGTATCACCACTGCTTCGGGGTATCAACTATCTTCTTTCCGATGAACCTGACCTGGCACTGCAGGAGATGGTACAGGTCGCACGCCTGCGATCCGAAGCTGCAGATGTCTATATGGCATTGGGTGAGATGTTCCGTGCCAAGGGTGAAATCGGCCGTGCTGTCCGTATTCACCAGAATATCCTTGCCCGCCCCGATGTTGCGAAGAATCTGTATCTTCAGGCCCACCTGGCACTGGGGAAAGATTTTCAGGCTGGTGGACTGCTGGATCGGGCCCTGCGTCAATATGAGAAAGCACTTACCCTGCAGTCCGACCATGCCGGTGCTCTGGAAGCGAGCCTTCGTATTCGTGAACTGAGCAGTGAGTGGACAGAAGCCGAGGAGCTGCTCTCCCGACTGGAACAGATTCAGGGCGATTCCCTCCACCTTCACCGTGCCTATCTCCTTGCCGAGATGGCTGCCTCCCATATTGCAGAGCATCCCGATGAAGCAATGAAAAGTGCTGAGAAGGCTCTGGCTCTCGACAGGGCATGCGCACATGCCCATATCGTTCTCATTACTCTTTACCTGAGCCAGAGTGATTTCCCCAGAGTGAAAGAGGCGTTGCAGCAGATGTGGAATGCTGCATCCGAACATGTTCATCTGCTGGTTCCAACCATACTTGCGAATCGTAAATTTTATCAGAAGCATGGTTATGAGATGTTGATGCGTTTCTGGCAGGATGGAAAAGATGAGGAGTTGGCGCTGACATGGCTGGAGAGCGTTAAGGGGGCTGAAGATCTGCAGAAACTAAAGAGAGAGCTTGATTTCTCCGCTTCAACGCTGCGTACATCCCTGCGGCTGGCGGCTGTTGAGAGTACTGAATGTGAGCCTCTATCCGTTCATGCTGCCCAGTGGCGGGATCAGATGAAACGCTTTGTCTGCCATGAGTGTGGTGTAGAGGTTGTAGAGCTTCGCTGGCAGTGCCCCCAGTGCCATGCATGGGGAAGCATGCATGCAATTCGAGAGGAAGGGTTATAGATGCGGGATGAGTTAATGCGAGACAGACTCATGGTGGCTCTGGATCTACCGGATATGGATAGCGCCCTGGCCATGCGGGAGAAGATTGGCAGTGAGGCAGGATGGTTGAAGGTGGGTCTTCGCCTCTTCGTGGCCGAAGGCCCATCGCTTGTAAGGAAGCTGGCGGAAAAGCATAAAATATTTCTTGATCTGAAGTTTCATGATATTCCAAACACGGTTGCTGAAGCGGTAGAGAGTGCCGGCAAACTGGGTGTGCAGATGCTCAATGTGCATGCCGGGGGTGGTCCGGATATGCTAAAGCGGGCATCGGAGGCAGCATCGAAATTTCCGGAAATGCAACTGATTGCGGTCACGGTACTGACCAGTGACCCGATGCCAGCCGGAGATGCAATGGGGGTGGCTTTGGAACGTGCACATATGGCACAGGATGCGGGGCTTGATGGCGTTGTATGCAGCGTGCATGAGGCTGCCGCAATTAAAGAGGCGTGTGGTACCGGGTTTATTACGGTAACCCCCGGTATCCGCTGGGGAGGTCAGGATGCACAGGATCAGAAGCGTATCGCCGATCCCGGTTATGCCATCGAATCCGGTGCGGACTATCTTGTTGTCGGCAGGCCTGTCCTGCGTGCTGTTGAGCCGGCACTGGTAGCACGTGAAGTGGTTGAGATGATGGAAGCTGCCAGACAGTGAGTAACAGGTATGAGTCGATTCTTGCCACTTACGCATGCCACTCTGAGAGCTCGCGCGGGAGACGTTTTGAAGAGGTGGAATCAACTACCAGAAATCCTTTTCAGCGTGACCGTGACCGAATTATCCATTCTACTGCGTTCAGACGACTCGAATATAAGACCCAGGTTTTTGTGAATCATGAAGGTGACCACTATCGAACCCGGCTGACACATTCCATTGAAGTGGCTCAGATTGCACGCTCAATCTGCCGGGCCATGCATCTGCATGAGGATCTCTCTGAGGCGGTGGCTCTGGCTCATGATCTTGGGCACACCCCTTTTGGTCACTCCGGGCAGGATGCACTGAATGAGGTGATGAAGCCCTATGGTGGCTTCGAGCATAATCGACAGTCGCTCAGGGTGGTTGAATCGCTGGAACACCGTTATATCGGGTTTCCGGGGCTGAACCTCAGCTATGAGACACGTGAAGGAATTGTAAAGCATAACTCTCCGCATGATATACCGAAAAATAGTGACCTGACTGAATTCAACCTGCATGAACAGGCTCCTCTTGAAGCGCAGATTGGAAATCTGGCCGATGAGATTGCCTACAATAACCATGACATTGATGATGGTGTCCGTGCCGGCATGCTCACGATTTCCGGCCTGAAAGAGGTGCAGCTGTTTCGCATGCATTACGAGATGGTGGAGCGGGAGTTCCCGGAAGTGGATGAGCGAATGGCCGTCGGTGAAACTATTCGTAGAATGATCAACCATCTGATTCTTGATGTTATTGAAGAGACCGGGCGGCGGATCAGGGAGAGCGGTATCGAATCACTTGAGGATGTTCGCAAATCTGAAAACCTTCTTGTCGGTTTCTCTCAACAGGTAAGGCATATGAATGGCGAGCTGAAACGCTACCTCCTACAGCATATGTATAAGCACTATCGTGTGGTGCGCATGGCTGTAAAAGCAGAGCGGGTGATTCAGGAGATATTCTCAGCCTATATGGAGAAGCCCGAGATGCTGCCTGAAGGCCCGCTGGAGAGGCTGGGAGATAGTGATGCTCTCTCCCGGAGGGCACGGGTCATTGCCGACTACATCGCCGGCATGACAGATCGTTATGCGTTAGAGGAGTACGACCGTCTCTTTAATCTGCACGCCCGAACCTGATCAGGCGCACATACCATCACTTTGATTTGATATAAAATTCAATCTTCGTATCACCGAGCTCGATGATATCACCATCCTTCAGGGTACGCGGCTGATCGCCGACGGCCTCACCATTAACCTTGGATTTGGCCAGGCCCTCAAGATGGGCAATGTGATAGCCAGTAGGTCTGCGGGTAATAACAGCAGCCTGCTTGCCAACCGTAAAGCCCTTGATCTTGATGCGGCAGTTCTCACCCTTGCCCAGGCTTGTCAGAGAGGCGGTGAGCTCCATGCTCTTGCCAGCCAATGGCCCGGCTATGATCTGAAGCCCCGCCAGAGGCATGGCTGCTGCAGCCGATGGAGACCCGCCGCTTTTCGAGATCATCGCAGAGCGTGCCTGAGGCGTGATGACCATGGTCTTATCCATATCATCTTCTTCCGGTTCAGGCTCGGGCGCTGCCACTACCGGCTTGTCTTCAAGAGAGACAAAGGTCAATAGATGTTTGCCGATCACGATGGAGTCACCATGCTGGAGGATGTGCTTGGTAATCTGCTTGTCGTTAACAAAGGTGCCGTTGGTACTTCCAAGATCTTCCAGAATCGCCTTATTCCCTATTTTCAGTACACGTGCGTGGCGGCCGCTGACTGCGAGGTTGTCAACGTGAATTGTGTTCTCAGGTTTACGTCCAATCGTTGTCTCCTCTCTATCGAGAGGGATTTCAGAGATGACGGTATCCTTAAACTTTAAGATAAGCTTACAGGCCATTGCTTGCCTCCACTATTGTATGCATCGGTTCCATATTAACGTCCAAAAATCTTCGAAAGCAAGCCCTGCTTCCGATGAAAATGTTTCTGAGTCTTAACCAGAATGACTGAAATATTATCCGGCCCTCCGGCATCATTAGCCAACTGTATCAGTTGTGCTGCAGATTTCCGCAGATCTTTGATGTGCTGGGTCAGCGTTAGTCGAATTGCCTCATCAGGAACCACATCGGTCAGTCCGTCAGAGCACATTAGATAGAGATCTCCTGCCTGAACAATATCCTCTACGATATCAGGTTCAACATCAGGCTCGACACCCAGGGCACGGGTTACCAGATTTTTGATGGC
>WSZY01000237.1 GCA_013139875.1 Mariprofundaceae bacterium
TGACCGTGGCAGTATCAGAGCGCCCGCTCCTGTAGCGCTCCAATTCAGCATTGAATTTATTTTTCTCCGCCCTGGCACGCCGGGTCGCCGCAGTGGCTGTTTGATAACTGCTGTTCAGTGTGGTGATAGCGCCTGCCAATTGACTTTTGACCGACTCACGCAGTTGCAGGCGTTCCAGTTGTGCCTGCTGACGGGAAAGTTCGGCCCGTTTTATGGCTGCTTTGGTAGCATTTCCGGTGATGGTGTCGCTTAGTTCAACACTGAGAGACACAAAACGGTCATTCAGGGTAAACCCCTGGCTCACAGCTTTGCTTGCACTGCCGTTAAGCGCACGGCTTCCCACTTGTCCGACCAGATCGACCCGGGTTTCATGTTGATTGCGTGCTGCGGAAATCCGTGCATGGCTGGCGGCCAGACTGGCTTCAACTACCCGGAATGCAGGGCGTGTTTCTTCAGCTTCTGCAAGCAGTGTGTCCAAAGGCCTCTTTTCGACCACATCTGTTAAAAAGATACCTCCGTTCAGGCCCGGGTCGAGTGGTGCATCGGGAGTTCGTAGCATGAGACGGTTAAGATTTGTCGTCCCCTGCCGGGAAGTCGCCTCAGCAAGGCTTAAATCCATGCGGCGTGTGGCCAGAAGCGCCTCTGCCTGAAGCCGGTCCGACCGCTCAATAAGGCCGAACTGCTCCCGCATTTTCTGATATTTCAACAGTTTTTCGGCACGTTGAATGGTACCTTTTGCAAGGTTTAGCGCCAGATTGTCAGCCGTTAACCGGAAGTAAGCTACGGTCGCCTGTTCCGCCAGTTGCTCTTTGAGTATCTCAACGCGCCAGATGGCGGCCTCTTCATCCTGCCTGGATGCAGCCATCTCTTCGTGGTAGGCGGGGTTGCCATGGCCGCGCAGCAGTGGATATCGATAGGTCAGGTCAATCTGGTTCTGGTAAACCGGATTGATGCTGGGCTGAAAGGCCGGAGGTACAGATGCCGGATAGCCGAGTTTGGTGCGATTGTAATTAAGGTTTCCTGTCAGGGTACTGCCATCCTCCAGAGGTTTGGAAATGTTTCCTGAAAGTTGACCGAACTGGGTTTTGCTGGAAGCAAAAGGACTGACTGTCGGAACCTTCTCATCACTATAGCCAATGCGGCCCGACACACTCGGATCAAGCATACCTTCAATGCGCTGCTGTTCGACTTTGACAAAGTCCCTGCCCAGCTGGCTCAGTGGAATATCAGGATTGTTGGCAAACGTTTCATGAATCACATCAGCCAGAGAAATGGATTGTGCAGATGCTGTGCCTGATATAAGAAGGGTGCAGATCAGAAGAATATTTCGAATGTGGAGCATCATCTACCTCTCTAAAAAATAGCAGGCTATCTGCGATGGAAAAGATTTAAACTCTAGCATAATGGTTGATACGGTCAATTATTGACCATATCAATAGAATAGGCATAATCGTGGGATGCGAAACATTCCATATCCTCCGGAGAAAATCGAAGATGGAATTGGCTTTCTTGCCAATCAGTTGAGTTTTGCGCTACGGCAGAATGCTGCGCGTGAGTGTGAGGCAGTCGGTTACAGGGCGACGCCTGAAGGGCTGGGAATCATGTTTCTATTGAGTCGCCAGGACGGCCTGACCCAGAGTCAAATCTCAGAATTCCTTGCAAAAGATAAAGCGGCAATCACCCGCCTTTTGAACGCACTGGAAAAAGAGGGGCTGGTTAATCGGAATCACGACAAAGAGGATCGCAGGGTTGTTCGCTCCCATCTGACCTCAAAGGGAAAAAAGGCGATTGAGGAGATTCTGCCGGCCTTCCAGTCATTTTTCACTGAAATTTTTGATGGTGTTGATCCGGATGAGTTTGATATCGCCCGTAAGGTACTGCGACAGATTATTACAAACCTGAAAAAGAGAGAGGATGGCTAAAAGAGAAGCTGATAAACCGACACTTTGGTAAGCCCTCTTTTTATTGCCTCTATTGACAGATCTATATGATCAGGCGCGTTCCATAAATTCGCCGGTCTCTGTATTTACTTTTACCCTGGTTCCGGATTCCAGATAGGGTGGAACCATGATGGACGCGCCCGTCTCCAGTACACCCGGCTTGTATGAGCCTGTGGCAGTCTGGCCTTTGATTGAAGCATCACATTCTACAACAGTGAGCTCAACACTCTGAGACAGTTTTACATTCAACGGGCGCTCTTCATGGAACTCAACTTCCACCATCATTTCAGGTAGCAGGTAGGGCTTCGCATTCTCAAGCATATCTTCACCGAGTGCGATCTGGTCGTAGGTCTCCGTATCCATGAAGTGGTAGCTGCCGGAATCCTCATAGAGAAACTGCATGGGGCGCTGTGAAAGGATAACGCGCTCGGCACGCTCTGTAGAGTTGAAACGTTTGTTGGTCTTGGTACCGGTTTCGATGTTGCGCATCTCCACCTGCATACAGGCCACACCTTTGCCCGGGGTAACATGCTTGGTTTTCATCACTTTCCAGAGGCCACCGTCAATCTCCAGGATGTTTCCGGTACGAATGGTTGTTACATTTATTTGCATCAAGCTACTCCACAGATGACAATTCGAATCTACACTACAAAAATTGGATGGTGACCATAGCTATTAAGGCAATTAACAGCAAGTGGGTTAACCCCTATAGGTGAAATCATGATAACGGACACAGCTGTTCAGGAAGCGATGGATCAGTTTCTCATGAACTGCTCTGACAGAGCCGCAACATCGTTCCCGGCAGAACGTTGCATGGAGATGTTTGCAGAGTACCTGCTGCACTACTCTGACCTCTATCAGGATGATGAGATGGTGGATGAGGATGAGTTGCAGGAGTGGGAAGCAGCGCTCGGAGAGTATATAGAGAACCTCTTTGATGGCGATGTTGAAACCGGGCATGCAGCTGAGTTGGGCAGCTTGCCCGTATCAATGCTGGAGCCCGGACACTTCCGTGACTTCATCGGCTGGTCGCTATTAAGAGAGGTTGGTATTACCAGCCTTGAGATTGAAGGGTGCGCAGATGTGCTGCTCAACTGGGTCTCCTTTCTGCATAAGAGGCACTGGCTGGATTCAGAGAGGCATATCACCTTTCTTGAATCAGTTCAGGAACTGAAAGATGAGGCAATGCGCGCATCACAGGCTGCCCGCCTGCTGTTTCACTATGTTCGTCTGGGAGGGGGTGTTTCTCCCAGGAACCGAGGTAAGCGATTTGAGCAATTTATTGAAGGCCATGCCAGGATTTCTAAATTGGAGAAAGGATCAGTTTCGCTCAGGTTCGATAATAAAAATCTGGAGATTGGTCCGGTGGCTCTGCCCGACGAGATTAGCCGTCATTTAAAACGTGGCGATGTGCTCGATGTTGAGCTGGGCTCCAGAGGGGGAATCTGGATGATTGTCGATATCGGCCCGGTCTATCCCGGTGAAATCTATGTTGATGCTGATGAATTCGAAATTCCCGAGAAGCTGTCTTGATTTCTGCTTGAGCTGGCAGATGAAAACGGGCATTCAATATGGCTACCAATATACTAAAACAGTTGTCTGATGTATGCTACTTAATATGATTGCTGGATTGCGTCAATATCTCTTCATTATTGTGCTGACTATTACAGGTGTGGTGATTATTTCGACATCAATCTACTCAATAAGAGTTGCACACCATGTGGCGGATATGCATGCGCCCATGGTTGATGCTGCAATGGAGATAAGACTGGAGCTGGCCTTTGCCCAGCTTTATCTTGAGGAGTTCATCTCCGGTGGAAAGTCCATTACAAAGAGGGATGTGGCTTCACATCTTAAGCAGGCACAATGGTATGCACATGCAATGCTTTCAGGGGGGCAGAATAGTGAGGGTACATTCATCCCGCTTGAGGACAATGTCCTACGTAGTGAAATTACAGTAGCCATAGAGAAGATCACGCAGATTGATCTGTTATTTCAGGCGCTGTCTTCTGACATTGCAAAAGCGGGGCAGGGTAGTGAAATGGACCGGGTGTTTGAGGAGAAATTTCAGATTGCTTTGGAAAAAGCGGACGATGTTGAAAATACGTTATTGGTAATGATTGTGAAGGATCGGTCTCGGCAGAAAGTGACTGACCTCGTTGGCTTGATACTTTCAATTGCCATATTCATTGCTGCCGGTATTTATTTTGTTGCTCGCCAACGTCTGGAATTAAAGCTTATAAGCCAACTCAAGGAGCTGGCAACACACGATGAGTTGACCGGTATTGCCAATCGACGAAGCTTTAATTCGACCCTCTCTAATGAGTGGAATCATGCTCTTAGGGCTCAGGGATATCTCTCTTTGGTGATCTGTGATATCGATCTTTTTAAACAGTATAATGATGCACTGGGGCATCAGGCCGGCGATGAGTGTTTGAGGTCTGTGGCGGAAGTTATGCGTACTGTTTTGCAGCGACCGGTTGATAGTGTTGCGAGGTATGGTGGTGAAGAGTTCGCGTTTATTTTACCTTTTACAGATGTGGATGGAGCAGTAAACCTGATGGACAAGCTTCACGACAAACTCAGGATGAAGAAGCTTCCACATCCTGATTCAAAAGTGTCGGATTATGTGACTATAAGTGCAGGCATTGCATCGTTGATGCCAGGGCAGGAATCTTCAATTGAAGAATTTATTTCAACCGCAGACGGTGCTCTCTATCGTGCCAAAGACGAAGGGAGAAATCGAACTTGCTATTATGTACTGAGCTGACAACCATGATAGATGAATGCCCACTATTGGCGGTGATCTCAACCTCTGAGTTTCGATGACAGCAGATTAACCAACTACCCAGCTTCCGTATGACCTGACTCGGTTCTTTTCCAGTTGCCGCTAACGCCAAACACTATCGGGCGAATCGAAGCTACTGAGTACCTTGATATAGTTGGAGCGCTCGAATGCGGAGGGATCGGTTGCTTTGGTATGGCTCACACTGCCCTTGAGCTGGGCCACAGAGGCGTACTCCTTCTCCTCCATCCACTGCTCGATGCCTTGAAGCACTTTACCAAGATGTGCCGGGCCATGATGCAGCAGTGCCGAACACATGTGCGTCACGTCGGCACCGGCCAGTAGCATCTTGATCGCATCATCTGCGGTATGAATGCCGCTGGTCGCCGCAAGTGTGAGATTAATGCGTCCGTAGAGCATAGCGATCCAGCGCATGGAGAGATGGGACTCCACCGAGGTTGAAAGTTTGAGGCTCGGGATCACATCCAGCGTCTCAAGATCAATGTCGGGGAGGTAGTAGCGATTAAAAAGTGAGACGCCATTTGCACCTGCGGCCTCCAGCTTCTGCACAAAATTACCAAC
>WSZY01000151.1 GCA_013139875.1 Mariprofundaceae bacterium
TCTCTCCGGGCGGTTTGTCCTGCCATCTTCCCTTTAGCGCAGGAAGAAAAGTGTCATTTTCTCCCTGCTTACAAAATTGCTATGCAATTTTGCCGCACGTCCTGTGCGGAAGGAGTGTTGCAGGCAACCGGTAGGAATGTCCAGTGCCATGGTGCGACCCATGGACGCACCTGTTCTGTATCGAACTAGGCCTGACCTGCAACCGTCATGCCCGAGATGGCAATGGTTGGCACTGCTGTGGAGCCGAACCACGTCAGATCAGAGCCAAGATGCGAAATGTTTCCGAACATCTCTTTGAGGTTGCCTGCGATGGTAATCTCATTCACCGGTTGTGTGATCTCCCCATCCTCAATCAGAAAGCCTGCAGCACCGCGTGAGTAGTCGCCTGTCACACCGTTTACGCCGGAGCCCATCATCTCGGTTATCAGAATACCGCTGCCGATTTCACGAAGTATTGTGTCGGTCTCCATCTCCCCCGGCTGAAGAATAAGATTGGATGTGCCGATGGAGATATCACCTGTCAATCCACGGCGGGCATGGCCTGTGGGCTCTGATTTCAGTCTTGCTGCCGCATAACGATCGGTCAGAAAACCGGTCAACTTTCCTGAATCAATGATGGTTCTTTGCCTGCATCGGGTTCCTTCTCCATCAAAGAGCCGATTGCCGAGGCCATCCGGATGATCCGGGTTGTCTTCAATCCGGATAAATTCCGGAAAAACAATCCGGCCACTGCTCTCTGCAAGGAATGATCGCTTCTGCAGCACAGACCTGCCATTAATGGCACCAATCAGATGCCTTAAAATTGACGTGGCCATTCTGGGCTCAAAAACAACTGTGGTCTGCCGGGTTGAGATGCTGTGGGCACCCACGCGTCGAACAGCCCTTTCTGCCGCTTCCTGACCAATCAGTTGCGGGCTTTCCAGCTTTTCAACCTGACGTGCACGGGAGTAGGCATAATCACGCTGCATCTGGTCACCCGTTCCGGCAATCACAGAGACACTCAGGGCCAGTGATGACTTTTTATACTGGCCGCAGAAGCCATCTGCAGAGGCATAGGCAACGTGACTGCTGCTGAAGCCTGCTTCCGCACCCTCGCTGTTACGGATCTGATCGGAGTGTCCAAGTGCTGCTTCCTCACAGGCAAGGGCAGCCTCTCTGGCGGCCTCCAGCGTCCAAGCCTCATTGAGAGGGTGTCCCGCTTCCCATTCGGCAAGCTCTCTGTCGGATGGGTGGTCGGCCCCGGAAGGCGGCATGGCATCAGGATCGGCAGCTGAAATCCCTGCCATGGTGATCACCTGTTCCGCCAGTGCCCTGATGCCGCTATCCGACAGGTCGGAGCTGGAGGCAGAAGCAAATGCAAGCCCTTCAGAAGTTTCAATAAAGGCACGAAGCCCGACAGCGCGGGAGTCTTCCCGTTCCACTGTTTCAATCCGGCCGTTTCGAATGCAGACACTCTCTCCGATATCATTGACTGCCAGCGCATCAGCATCGACAGCACCGCTGCTTTTTGCCATATCCACCAGTCTGGATGCGATCTCATTCATGTCGGAATTCATACCCTTGCGGCTCATGCCCCTGTACCTCCGACAACCATCTCATCAATTTTCAGGGTTGGCTGCCCGACACCGACAGGAACTGCCTGCCCGCCCTTGCCACAGGTTCCAACACCGGGATCAAGCTGAAGATCATTGCCGATCATCGATACACGGGTCAGAACATCCGGGCCATTGCCGATCAGGGTGGCTCCTTTAACAGGTGCCTTAATCTCCCCATTCTCAACCAGATAGGCCTCGGATGTGGAAAACACAAACTTTCCTGAGGTGATATCCACCTGTCCGCCACCGAAATTCACGGCATAGAGGCCCTGCTTGAGTGAGGCGAGAATCTCTTTCGGATCATCATGCCCCGCTAACATGAAGGTGTTGGTCATACGCGGCAGTACCGGGTGAGCGTAGGATTCACGCCTGCCATTGCCGGTTGGTTCCACGCCCATCAGACGTGCGTTTTGCCGGTCCTGCATGTAGGCGGTTAGAATGCCATCTTCGATCAGGGTAGTGCAGCCGGTTGGTGTTCCCTCATCATCCATATTCAGTGAGCCACGCCGCTCGGCAATGGAGCCATCATCCACAACCGTGACACCGGGCGCCGCCACACGTTCTCCGATTTTGCCGGAGAAAGCGGAGCTTCCCTTCCTGTTGAAATCACCTTCAAGGCCATGGCCAATCGCTTCATGCAGAAGAATTCCCGGCCATCCGGGGCCGAGTACCACCGGCATCGGGCCGGCAGGGGCGGGAATCGCATCAAGATTGAGGAGGGCAAGGCGAACAGCTTCACGGGTCAGCCGCTCCGTTTCACTGCCTTCAAGCAGGCGGTTCAGATCAAAACGGCCACCACCACCGGCCGAACCGGTTTCCCGTTTACCATTCTGCTCAACAACGATGGAGATATTGAGCCGAACCAGTGGACGGTTATCACTGAGAAGCGTTCCATCCATGCGCAAGAGATGAACGGTTGAAAAGGATGCCGATACGTTTGCAAACACCTGTTTAACCCTCGGGTCGATACTTCGAGCCAGTCTGTCCACCTTTTCGAGAAGCTCTTTGCGCTCCGGCATGGTTGCTGACAGGGCAGGGTTGCTGGCCTGGTAGAGCTGGTGTTCCGGTTGGCCTGTATGAATAGAGACCGATCGATTTTTGTTTTCACCCTCGGCAATGGCACGCGCAGCACGGGCGCACTCCATCAGCGCCGGGCTCTCAAGCCTGTCTGTATAGGCATGTCCGGAGACTTCACCCTTGATAACCCGGGCACCTATCCCCTGATGGGTGCTGGCCGAAACATGTTTCACCCGACCCTCTTCAAGTGCGAGTGATTCACTTGTGCTCTGCTCAAGATAGAGATCGGCATCATCAGCACCGGCCGGAACCATTCTATCCAGCATTTGAGAGAGTGTTTCCTGTGCGACGGGAAGATTCATCTGTGTCATGGATGGCAATCGTTCATGCAGCCCCCCTTATGTCAAGAATCGTCAAGAGGTCTCAGGGATGACGAATCGAAGATTGGTGCTATCCTGTCCGTATGCAACTGCTAAAAAAGACAAATGATCAGATCAGCCTGCAGATTCTGTGTGATCTGCTTGAGTCCGGCGGTATCGGTTACCGTGTGGAGGGAGCCGGCATGAATTCGCTGTTGCCGTTACCGGGCCTGATTGAGGCGCGTGTTCTGGTCAACGAGCAGGACATGGCGGCCGCACAAAGCGTGCTGGCTGAAATGGAAAAGGGTGTGGGAAAGGATACAGAAGAGGGTCTGTCTGATGTTTAGGGGTGCATGGGCTCTTGTGAAAGGATTTCATCTGCTTTTGAGCAGAGAGGAGCTGCGCAGTGTTGTCTGGCGGATGCTGTTGTTGCTTCTGGTTCTTTTTGTCGGGCTGACGTATGGAGTGTTTGAACTCTCGACATGGATCGCGGAACTTATGAATCCGGGAGGGGATGCCTGGTATATAGATTTCTATAATTGGTTACTCTCTTTGGCCGCAGTTATTCTGGCTCTGGCAGTTGGTATTGTCTGTTTTATGACTCTGGGCTCAATTGCCGCAGCTCCCTGGCTGGATCAGCTCTATGTCAGGGTTGGCAGACTTAATGGTATTGAACTGGAGCAGGCGCTGCTCCCGTGGTGGAAGAGCATAGCCAACTCGCTGTGGAACAGTGTCATGCCGCTGGCTACGTTTATTCCCCTGGCAGCGCTGGCAGTAATTTTTCTGCTTGTCCCCTTTTATGGCACGATTGCAGCCACTGTGATCTGGATCTATGCCAGTCTGAAGTTGCTCAGTTTCGAGTTTATGGATACTCCGGCCACCTTTTCCGGCTGGAAATGGCCGGAACGCAAGTCACAGGTTGAAGATAACAAATGGTACTACATGGGCTTCTCTGGCCTTGCGATGTTGCTGTTGATTATCCCGGGGCTGAACCTCTTCGTGCTGCCTGCAGCGGTAGTCGGACTCTATCCTCAAGTGAATAGTGAAAGCCCCGAACTGAGTATTAATTCTGAATAACTGTTTTCGACCCAAAGCGGTCATTCGTTTAACGTCTTAAGATCAGCGGGAAGCTGGTAGTCAGGATATGCAATCCTGAACGCTTTGAGTTCTTTGAGCGCTTCATCTTTGTCGCCCTGCTTAAAAAGTACCCTGATCTTTTCAATCCATACGTCAGGGGTGAGGGCAGTCTGACCTTTCAGGGCTTTAGTCTGAGGGGGTGCTGCTGAATCGGCTTCGGAAAGGCTCTCTCTGCTTCTGAATTGTGAAGCACCCATAGACTCCTGTTTCTGTTTCATCATCTTTTTAGGCTGTGCCTTCATAAGCCTTTCAGGTGCGATCTCCATTTCAGCGGGGGCAGACTTTAGTTCCATGGCAGGGGCAGGCGCACCTGAAGCCTTTCTCTTTTCGGACGTCTCCTTGTCCATGGGTGCAATGGATCTCTTTTGCCGATCCATCTGTTTAATTCGAAGACCGTCTTTCAGCCCCTCTTCTGTCTGAATAGCTGAGGAAGGGGTAGGGGAGGATTGCAGTATCTCCGGGTGTTCCTGTTTCATCTGAATAAACAGCGTGGCAGTTAACATCGCCAGTGCAAACGAGGTAAGTGGTACCATCCAGCGAACCCTGTGCCAGAGGCTTTTTCTCTTTTCAACCGCTTTTCTACCCTGAGAAAGAATAGCTGAATCAATCCCCATGGGAGGCTCTTCGATTCGACTCTTCTGATAAAGACGAGAGATACCGTCATCATGCAGATCATCATGCATGCCGTTCATGAGGCCTCTCCCATGCAGTGGCGAAGTCTGTTGATGGCATAGCGCATTCTGCTTTTCACCGCCTCCTTGTTGGCTTCAATGGCATTCGCAATCTCTTCGAGCTTCAATCCGGCCTCCTCTCTGAGCAGGAAAACCTGACGTTGCAGGGCTGGCAACTGTTCAAGGCAAAAAAGAAGACGTTGAATTTGCTGGTTGATCGCTGCTTGATGCTCCGGTTGTTCATAAGCTGCTGTTACGGCGCAGTTGTTTTCATCGGAAGCCTCTTCACCGGCACGGTCTATATATTGATCCCATTTTCCGCTTTTGCGGTAGTGATCCGTTAGACGGTTGCTGGCAATGCGGTAGAGCCATGTAGTGAACAGCGCCGATGTTTTGTAGCTGCTGCGTGATTTGATCACACTGACCCATACATCCTGAAACAGCTCTTCGGCAATATCTTTGGAGTCGCATGAGCGCAGCATAAATCGATAGAGTGAACCTTTGTGACGCAGATAGAGCTGTTCAAAGGCAGTGCTGCTACCATCTTTGTAACCAAGCATCAGATCTTCATCCGTGGATTTATCAGGCGTTGCCATAGATGAAAATGTAGTCCGCCTCGATTGAGATGAAAAGGGAGCATAAAAAGAGCGCCTTCCTGTTTAATAGAAGGAAGGCGCCCGCCCATCTTATTCGATTACCAGTCCAT
>WSZY01000157.1 GCA_013139875.1 Mariprofundaceae bacterium
CTGCCCCGTGGCGGTAGATGCGATTGAGGTTTCCGGACGTTACACAAATCTTTTTTTTCATACGGAGAGCCTGCTGAACCAGAAGCAGACCGGTGATCTGAACCGGTTGCGGCTCAGGGTTGAGGATAGGGTTGATCAGTTTTCATGGGAGCTTGTCTACGATCACTCCTGGCTCTATGGAAGTGTGGTCAGGAGTGCCCAATACCAGGCCGCCTCAAGCCTGCCTTATCCCACCTATCTGGATCTCACCTCATATATTTATCGCGGCCACTCACTGGACTGGAGGCATTCACTCTATCGTGGCTGGCTGCAGTATGAGCAGGATCAACTGCTACTCACTTTGGGCCGTCAACGGGTTGCATGGGGCTCTGGTCGGATATGGAACCCGACGGATCGTTTTAATCCGATTGATCCCACCGCTGTCGAGCAGGATCAGAAAATCGGTGTGGATGCTTTCAACACTGCCTGGCACTATGATAATTCCGGCAGCTTTCAAATGATTCTGGCGCCCGGGCGCAGTGAACATAACGTTGCCCGTAAGGTGGCCGGCCGATGGCAGGATACCTTTGGTGAGTTTGATGTGGCGGCCATGGGAGGCCTTTTTGGTGACGAGCAGGTGCTCGGGATTGACCTTGCCGGAAATATTGGTGATGGCGGAGGCAGGCTTGAGGTGGTGCGTTCAACCTCCGGTCCGGATGGCGCCTATACACAACTGATGGCCGGCTATGACTACACGCTCTCCCATGCATGGTTTCCTGAGGGGCTCTATCTGGCTCTTGAGTATTTCTATAACGGGGCATCTGCACGGCACCTCTCTCTGGCTTCACAGGACAGGCTGCAGAGTTTAAGCCGCTCCCTCTGGGGCGGCGTACTGGGCTATGATTTGACCGCACTTTTACGGTTCGACTTTCTGCTGCTTGCTGATGTGACACGGCATAGTTTTTTCTATGCACCAAGCGTTACCTGGTCGGTTACCGACAGTATTGATTTTAAAGTAGTGGCCCAGTTGCCAACAGATGGGCAGAGCGGTGAGTTTGTATTGTACAGGCCGCTCTATGCGGTGCAGTTGGACTGGTATTTCTGAAAACGAAAGAGAACTATCAGTGGATACGGTTATGCAGCTTCTGGTTGCGCTGTTGACCATGCAGTTCGACCCACTGTTCAAAATTCCCGTAGGCATTCATAAAGGATCGAAATACCTTTTTTGGTATGCTGCATATCAGGCAGCGGCCATCGGCATGCATGGTGGAATCAGGTGGCAGATGCAGGTGGGGACTGATATCACCGAACATGTCCCCGGTCTCCATTGTATGTTTGATGGTCTCTCCATTCTCTGTGTGTTCAACGGTAGCCTTACCATAGACGATAACACAGCAGCGATCCTCCATCTCCCCTTCACGGGTGATAAGGGTTCCATCCATAAACTCCAGTATGCGGGATTCATCGGCAAGCCACTGTCGATCAGCCTCCGGGAGTTCAGTCATGGATGGATGGCTATGTGACATTGAGCGAACCAGCCGTGCCTGCACAATCTGCATCAGGCGTTCACCGGCAATAGGGGAGCGTTGCATCAGTTGAGAGATAGCCAGGTCAGAGAACTCAAGAACAAGAGAATCTTCTCCTGCAGTTACGGTGGCTGAGCGGGGGAGCTGGTATACGCAGGCAAATTCACCAAAGAAGTGCCCGGGGTAAAGCTTGCTAAGGTTAACATGGAGGCCGGTAGCGGTATCCATGTGTACTTCCATTCTGCCTTCCAGGATCAGGTAAAAATTCCGGTTCACTTCACCCTGCCGGACAATATCTTTCCCTGCCTTAACCTTCAGCAGGCGGCCATGCTCAAGAAAATCTCTGGTTTCGTGGTCAGAGAGCTGGTCGACCAGTATAAAGAGTCTGCCGCTACCGGTCTCCATATCGATTGGACCATCAGCGGTAACCTCGGCCATGCTTCTTAAGGCCGCAATTTCATCCTGGTCCGGATGTTCAAGCAGCCTGCATATTTCAAGGAAACCGATAGCATCACCGGCACGACCCCTGGCCAGCATACGCCTTGCCATTACTATGGCCAGTTCGCGGGCAGGCCCGACCTCACCGATGCTCTGCAGCATCTGAATCAGTGGCCGGGCAATATGCAGGTCTTCAGGGAAGATTTTGTGCATATCCCTGTAAACGTGAAGTAAGTTTTCCTGATTTAAAGGCATATACGTGAACTTTAATGGATATTTCAATATTTTAACAGTCAAAAAGTTTTAATGGGGAGGTAAGTGTGCAGTTTGCTTGGGGATTTCCCGTCAGGCATGTAGGCTCTGCCACCATGAGTGAAATTCAAGCAATTCCCGGCAATCCAAGAGGCAGACTTCCGTTTGCCCCTGAGGGCTGGCCATTTATTATACCAACACTGTTGCTGCTGATGCTGTCGGTTGCACTTTGCTGGTGGATTCTGTCTGTCATAGTGGGGCTTCTTCTGGCCTTTATGGTGAATTTTTTCAGGGATCCTGAACGTCTGACGCCGGAAGGCGAGGGGCTTTTTATCTGCCCGGCCGACGGCAAGGTGATCCGTGCAGATGCAGATGAATCGGGTGCGTATGTCGATATCTTTATGAATGTATTTGATGTGCATGTGAATCGTGCCCCGATGTCGGGCCGGATTACTCATATGAAATATTTCCCCGGCAACTTTATTAATGCCAGCTTCGAACATGCCGGTGAGGAGAATGAGCGAAACCGTTTTGAAATGGAAACCGAGGATGGGAGGATTGCTTTCACCCAGATTGCAGGCCTGGTTGCACGGCGTATTGTCTCCTACAGCGCTGTAGGTGACCGGGTTAAGGCGGGGCAGCGAATTGGCATGATCCGTTTCGGGTCGCGTGTAAATTGTGAAATTCCTGCCGGTTATGAACTTTGTGTAAAGCCGGGGGACAAAGTAGTCGCCGGTAAAACCATTATTGCCCGAAAGGCCGGTGGCTGAATTGGTTCAGGCACACAAGCGGTCAGTGACCCGGCGCGGCATCTACCTGTTGCCAAGCCTGTTTACCCTGATGGGTCTTTTTTCGGGCTTTTATGCGCTGATTGCCGCAGTTCAGGGACGTTATGAGCTGGCTGGCTGGGCGATTCTTGCAGCAGCTCTGTTTGATATGCTGGATGGACGTGTTGCTCGCCTGCTGAATGCCGAGACTGCTTTTGGCGCTGAGCTGGATTCACTCTGTGATATGGTCTCTTTTGGCCTTGCACCGGCCGTATTGGTTTATCTGTGGGCGCTGGCACCGCTACAAAAATTTGGCTGGCTGGCAGCGTTTCTGATTACAGCCTGTGCAGCTTTGAGGCTGGCACGTTTTAATGTCCAACTGGCCAGTCAGGATAAACGTTATTTTCAGGGGCTTCCTACACCGGCAACTGCACTGCTGCTTGCCACAGCGGTTCTGTTTCATGAGCAGGGAGATTATCAGCCGATTGCCTGGCTCTGGTTTGTCATCTCCGTTGCACTGGCATGGTTGATGGTGAGTGGCGTTCGTTTTCTTTCAGGAAAAGATATTGACCTGAAACAGCGGCGCCCTTTTACCATGCTTGTCGGCATGCTTCTGGTCATTGTTTTTATCATGGCAGACCCTTACAAAGTGCTGTTTGCAATCATGTTGATCTATTGTCTGCACGGCCCTGTAATGAGTGTCTGGCAGCATCAGAAGGCGACACGCCATCGTCTGGCCAAACGTCGTGCCCGTATGCGCGGACATAACACATCGAATGGAGATGAGAATTGACCCGTTTGATGTGGAGTGGTTTAATCTGTCGCATGAACAGAGAAAAACGTTTTTATTCTTTCGGTGAAGAGCAGCTACTACTGCTCCGAACAGGCCTGTGTGTCTGCTGATCTGATTCAGCAGGGGTGTCACAGGCCGTAGGATTTTCCTGCGGCTTTTTTTTTGGTTGTTTTAGAGTTTAGGGTGAACAAAGCAGTTCACATGGGAGCTACAGATGAGCGATCGTTTATATATTTTTGATACCACATTGCGTGATGGAGAGCAGTCGCCCGGCTGTTCCATGAATATTGAAGAGAAGATGCGTGTTGCTCACTCTCTGGCAACGCTTGGTGTCGATATCATTGAGGCAGGATTCCCGATCGCATCTCCCGGCGATTTTGAGGCCGTGCACCGTATTGCTTTGGAAGTGGAAGGGCCGCGCATTGCAGGTTTGGCACGTGCTACTCAAAAAGATATCGAGCGCGCTGGCGAGGCTGTAAAGCCAGCGGGTGACCGTGCCCGAATCCATACCTTTATTGCAACCAGTCCAATTCATATGGAAGCCAAGTTGCGTATGACACCGGATCAGGTGGTGGAGCGTGCTGTTGAAGCTGTGAAGCTGGCACGTTCATTGGCCCCGGAAGTTGAGTTCTCGGCTGAGGATGCAGGCCGTTCAGAGATGGACTTTTTGTGCAGAATTGTTGAGGCGACGATTGCTGCCGGTGCACGCATCATCAATGTTCCTGATACGGTCGGTTACATGACGCCGGATGAATTCGGGGCACGTATCGGTGAATTGATGACACGTGTTCCGAACTCTGACCAGGCTATCTTTTCAGTGCACTGCCATAATGATCTGGGGCTGGCTGTGGCCAACTCTTTGGCGGCGGTGGAGAATGGTGCGC
Source organism: Mariprofundaceae bacterium (assembly GCA_013139875.1). Classification (GTDB taxonomy): domain Bacteria; phylum Pseudomonadota; class Zetaproteobacteria; order Mariprofundales; family Mariprofundaceae; genus WSZY01. Next base: position 4,640 of record WSZY01000157.1, read on the forward strand.
GTCAGGTTGAGTGCACCATCAACGGCCTGGGTGAGCGGGCCGGCAATGCGGCATTGGAAGAGATGGTGATGATTTTGCGTACCCGGTCTGATCGATATGATATCGAAACCAATATTGATACCACCAAGATTGTACCGACGTCCAAGTTGGTCTCTCAGATCACCGGCATGCCGATTCAACCTAATAAAGCGATTGTCGGAGCCAATGCATTTGCACATGAGTCCGGCATTCATCAGGACGGCGTGCTGAAACATCAGAAGACCTATGAGATCATGACGCCTGAATCGGTCGGCTGGAATACCAACCGCATGGTCTTGGGTAAACACTCGGGACGTGCGGCATTGACCGCGCGTTATAAGGCCCTGGGTGTGACGCTGGAAGGGGAGAAGCTGGCCACCGTGTTCGAGCGCTTTAAAATACTGGCTGACAAAAAGAAAGATATCTTTGATGAAGATCTGATGGTGATTCTTTCCGGGGATTCTGAAGTTGAGCTGGAGCGCGTGAAACTGGTCTCTCTACATGCAGCATCGGGTACCAGGGATACACCTATTGCAGCGGTTGAACTCGATATTGAAGGTGAAATTCACTCGGCGACAGCTCAGGGTGATGGTCCGGTTGATGCGGCCTTTCAGGCGATCAAGTCTTTGGTCGAACCCAAAGGTAAGCTGTTGCTCTATTCAGTTAATGCCATCACAGCAGGTACCGATGCACAGGGAGAGGTCACCGTTCGACTGCAGGATGGAGACCGTATTGTAAACGGACAGGGCTCGGATACTGATATTGTTGTGGCGTCCGCCAAGGCATTGATTGCGGCACTGAACAAGCTGCCGAACATGCATGCTAAAGAGGTGCATGCCCAGTATTCAGGGGTGTAATTGTTTGATCCGCAAAAGGTGTTCTGCCTTTTGCGGATGTTTCAATTACACGCGCAGTTGATCGAGCCAGCGTTCCAGAAAGTGAATGTTAAAACTGCCCGACTGGAATCCCGGGTTTGCCAACAGGCGCTGATGCAGCTCAATGTTTGTGGTGACACCGATAATTGCCAGTTCATCAATGGCCCGTTGCATTCTTCGGATACACTTTTCCCGGTCACGAGCGTGAGTAATGATTTTACCAATCATGGAGTCGTAGTGAGGTGGGATTCTGTAACCCGTATAGAGTGCGGAATCCACACGTACACTGCGCCCTCCCGGGGCATGGTAGAGTTCTACGGTACCCGGAGAAGGGGTGAACTTGAATGGATGTTCTGCATTAATGCGGCACTCAATGGCATGGCCCTTCATCTTAATCTGCTTCTGGGTGAAGGCGAGCTTCTCACCTGTTGCAACACGAATCTGCCACTCAATCAGGTCAACGCCGGTGATCCACTCGGTGACCGGATGCTCTACCTGAATACGTGTATTCATCTCCATGAAATAGAAAGAGTTGTCCGGGTTGACCAGAAATTCGACGGTACCAGCACCGACATAATCAACGGCCTTGGCAGCAGCAAGGCCTGCAGCACAGATGGCCTGTCGGGTCTCTTCATCCAGAGATGGGCTTGGCGCCTCTTCCAGAATCTTCTGATTGTTGCGCTGCATGGAGCACTCACGCTCATAGAGATGAATGAGATTGCCATGCGTGTCACCCAGAACCTGAACCTCTATATGACGCGGCTCTTCCAGGAACTTTTCGATAAATACTGTGTCATCGCCAAAAGCAGCGCCTGCTTCGGTCTGGCACATGTTGAATGCGTTTGGCAGTGCAGGTTCAGAGTGAACAATCTTCATGCCACGGCCACCACCACCGGAGGCAGCCTTGATGATCAGTGGAAATCCGGTTGACCTGGCCACTTCCTTGGCTTCATCCACACTACCTACAGCACCTTCGGAGCCGGGTACCAGTGGAACACCCGCTGTCTCCATTTTTGCTTTTGCCTTCACCTTGTCGCCCATGGTGCGCATTGATTCAGGGGTGGGGCCAATCCATGTGTAACCGGACTCAATAACAATTTCTGCAAATTCAGAGTTCTCTGCCAGAAAACCATAGCCGGGGTGAATGGCTTCACTGTCTGTCACCTCAGCCGCACTCATGATGGCGGGGATATTCAGATAGGAGAGCTTGCTCGCTGCAGGGCCGATACAGATGGACTCATCTGCCAGACGTGTATGCATTGCCTCACGATCCGCTTCGGAGTAGACGGCAACACTTCGGACACCGAGCTCTTTACATGCACGGATAATGCGGACGGCAATTTCACCACGGTTGGCGATTAGGATTTTGTTGAACATGGGAACCTCTTGGGAATCAGAGTGGCGTGATAACAAACAGACCCTGGCCGTATTCTACGGGAGATGCATTGTTTAGAAGAATATTCTCAACAACGCCATCATACTCTGCTTCAATCTCGTTCATCAGCTTCATCGCTTCAATGATGCAGATGGTATCACCCTTCTTCACTTTGCTGCCTTCAGATACGAAGTTGTCAGCATCCGGGGATGGCGCCAGGTAGAAGGTGCCGACCATTGGCGAGGCAACGATATTTTCATCCGCAGTCTCTTCAGCCGGGGCGGCGGCAACTGCCGGAGCTGCTGCTATGGCCGGTGGTGCTACAGGGGCTGCCACGGCCGCAATTGAGCCCTGTCGGGAGACGCGCACGGTGTGGTCACCCTCAGTAACTTCAATTTCAGTGATATCGCTGCTCTGAATGAGCCGGATTAGTTTACGGATGTGAGAAATATCCACGATTATTCTCCTTGTTTATGTTGTAGGTGTGCAATGATGCCGTGAAGCGCCATTGTGTAAGATGAGGGGCCGAAGCCGGCTACTGTACCGACTGCAGCATCAACCAGAAGTGAACGGTGTCTGAACTCTTCCCGTTTATGAATATTGGAGAGGTGCACCTCAACAAAAGGGATGCAGGTTGCCAGCAGGGCATCCCGAATTGCAACACTGGTATGAGTATAGGCTGCCGGATTGATGAGAATGGCATCGATGCCATCCTCTCCTGCCTTCTGGATGTGTTCTACCAGTTCGCCTTCATGATTGCTCTGTAGCGTTGTCAGCTCAACTCCCAGATTGTCAGCCAGAGAGATCAGCTTCTGATTAATGTCAGCAAGGGTTTCGGCCCCATAGTGGCCGGGTTCACGTGTACCGAGAAGGTTCAGGTTGGGGCCGTTCAGAACAAGAATATGCAACTGTTTCATGGTTGAGCCTCCGGGGAGGGGTTGTTCCAGGTGTTACGCATTTCAATCAGGCTCTCATCCTCAGGCATGCGCAGCAGCAGCAGGGCAAGCATGGCCCGTGCCGCATCGGATTCACCCTGAGTCCACAATAGTTTAGCCAACCGTTTGGATGCGGGGAGAGTGCTGTTATCCAGGTTCGAGCTGGCATCCAGTGCCGAAGCCTTTTTATGGCAGGCAGCAGCTTTCCCGGTATGACCATGTTTGTGGAGAATCTCTCCAAGCAGACTCCATGCCTGAGGCTCGGATGGGGCAAGTTCGAGAATCTCCTTCAGTGTATTAACCGCCTCCTGGTAGAGACCATCAGACAGATGTTTCCGGGCCTTGTTCAGGCCTTCGGTAACACCATGCCAGTTACCTGGCGTGGGTGCTGGTTTGGGATTCTCCCCATTCTGCATGTTGGGCGTTGAAGCAGATGCTGTTAGCATGTGGGCCAAGCTACGCGGCTGGAAAAATCGGGTCAAATGCTAATTGGCGATTTTCTATCGGTTTTGCACAAAAAACAGCCCGAATTTGTTTAGTTTGGCACAAAAAAGGCGAATTTCTATTATGAACATCCAGCTCAATGGGGAGCAGAAAGAGATTGAAGCAACTACGATTGCCCAGCTGGTCATTGAGCTTGGTCTGGAGACGCGAATGCTTGCCGTAGAACACAATCTGGAAGTGGTTCCAAAGAGTGAATATGCCGATACTACGATCGAAACCGGTGATCGGATTGAGGTGGTTCACATGATTGGTGGCGGGTGATTGATTGATCCGCAAAAGCCGTCCATGGCTTTTGCTTGTATGCGCAGTCGAAAAATGCAATTTTCGCCTGCTTACACAATTCGGCAGGAGAGCCGAATTGGACGCCGTAAGGCGGGGCGAAGCCCTGAAGGCCAAGATGGCCTGAATCAAAAGCCACCCTTCCATGGGTGGAACGGAGATGATGTTACATGACTGATGTACTAAAAGTTGGAACACACGAGTTCAAGTCCAGATTGATTGTCGGATCAGGCAAGTACAAGGATTTCCAAACGACCAGGGATGCTACAGAGGCATCAGAAGCTGAAATGATTACGGTAGCTGTACGTCGCGTGAACATCACTGACCC
>WSZY01000017.1 GCA_013139875.1 Mariprofundaceae bacterium
GATTCACTGGTTGATGCCATCGCCGTTGGTGCCGGATTCACCCTCGCACTGGTGCTGTTGGGTGGCACGCGTGAACTCTTCGGGCAGGGAGAACTGTTCGGCTTTGCCGTCTTTGGTGCCGACTATCCCGACTTCCTGCTCTTCATCCTGCCTCCGGGTGCGTTTATTGTGTTGGGATTCATTCTGGCGGGCTTCAACATCATCAACAAACGTGTGAAGACGAACAGAGGGCGAAGAGCCGCTGAAGCGGTGGCGGCTGATAAAATGGCAGCCAGCACGGAAGCCGTAACGGTAACTGAGAAGGCGGCATCGTAATGGATTGGGAACTGCTGCTGTTGATGACACCACTTGCAGCCTTCCTGTGGTGGGCAGGCTTTGTTGCCACCAAGCGGATGCGCCTTGGCAAAAATAGAGAGCGCGAAGAGCTGGCCAAACGCCTGCTGGCCGAGAAGGCAGCCCATGAAGCCAAAGAGCGTGCAGAAGGTTCAGCTCCAACCGAATCCAAAGCAGCGAAACAGGAAGCAAGCTAATGCCGGTACTCAACATTCGAACCAACGTCATTATGGATGAGAAACAGCGCTTTCTGAAAGCCGCATCTGCGAGAATTGCTACAGCACTTGGGAAACCTGAGGGTTATGTCATGGTGATGGTTTCAGATAATCAGGAGATGCTCTTTGCCGGTAACCATGAGCCTCTGGCCTATATTGAACTCAAGAGCCTTGGTTTGACCGCTGAACAGACATCTTCCCTGTCGGAAAATCTATGCGAATTCATCTCCAGCGAACTGGAGATCAATCCATCACATATCTACATTGAGTTTGCTTCTCCCGAACGTGAGATGTTCGGCTGGAATGGCGGAACTTTTTAACAGCCCTCCAAATAGAGAAATCAATCGAGTCTGCCCCTATTGATTATTGAGTGGCGCTGGATTTCAGTGCCGAAAAGCAGAGATGCTGTCAGCATCAGACAGATGAAAAGACCCGACAATCTGAAGCCGCTGTTTCATGGTGCGCGGCTGAGCGTCTATTCGCATCTGCTCGGCACGCTGCTGGCCGTTGCCGGACTGGTCGCGCTGATCGTCAAGGCGGCGATGGACGGTGATGTCTGGAAGATCGTCAGCACCTCCATTTATGCAGCAACACTGCTACTGCTCTATCTTTTCTCGACCCTCTATCACGGTCTCGCCGACGGTAACGCCAAGCGAGTGTTCCACAAGCTCGACCATATCGCCATCTACCTGTTAATTGCCGGCACCTACACGCCGTTCACGCTGGTTACCCTGCATGGCAGCTGGGGCTGGGCGCTGTTCGGTATTGTCTGGGGCATGGCGGTGGCGGGGATTCTTCTTGATCTTTTGCACCGCTCAGGGCTGCGCTGGCTACAGATGGTGATCTATCTGGTAATGGGCTGGTTGGTGGTTACGGCCTGGCCGCAACTTGTCGCGGCGTTGCCGGCCGCAGGTGTAGGCTGGCTGGTTGCCGGTGGCGTCATCTATACGCTGGGCACGATCTTTTACGGCCTCGATAAGCGGCTGACCCATGCGCACGGCATCTGGCATCTGTTTGTGCTGGGTGGCAGCGCCTGTCACTACATCGCCGTGTTCGTCTATGTAATTTAAATGTGAAGATGAGCTTCCACGAAACAAGAGCTGATCCCGATTTCTTGTAGGTTAATCGAATGCCAAAAGCGGACGTTCAAAGTGTTAGAATTTATAAAAATAAAATAATTCAGCTATTTGGCAGCTGCGGCAGCCTCGAGGCGCGCAAGCATTGCGGCCATGCTGTCAACCACCTCTTCCTTCGCCTCTTCGGTGTCCTTGTCCCGATCCACCCACCAGAGCGTCTCCTGATCCGGTTCTTTCAAAAATGGTGACGGTGCGGTCTTCTCCTTCTGTCCGAAACGTGAACGAACACGGGCACGGCTGAGTGTCAGCCGATAACGGGCACGGGTCATCGCCACGTACATCAGGCGGCGCTCCTCCTCCATACGGTTCTCTTCGACAGCTGACTTGTGGGGAAAACTCCCATCCTCCATGCCAACCACATAGACATGAGAAAACTCCAGACCTTTGGCTGCATGCACAGTCATCAAACGCACCTGGCCACTTGGGTCATCATCTTCCTTGTCGGCCAGCAGGAACACCTTCTGCAAAAAATCGGCAAGAGAACCATCCTGTTCAGCATGGGTCATCCACCAGCGGCGCAGCTCATGGATATTGCCGAGCCTACGCTCGCTCTCCTTCTCATCAGCAGCTTCATTCTCAATAGCCGCGACCAGAAGCGAGCGATCCATCAACGCATCAAAGGCATCATCAGGCTCACCGTGGATAAACATATGCTCAAGGCCGACAATCATGTCCCCGAATTCCCTCAAAGTGTGGCTCAGGCGGTGATCCAGCTTCTCATCAAGACAGGCGTCCAGAAGTGAACAGCCATGCGCCTGTGCAAAACTGGCAATATCACCCAGCGCTTTATCACCAATCCCTCTTCTCGGCTTTGAAATGGCGCGCATAAAGGCAAGATCATCAGAAAAATTGGCGATCAGGCGGAGGTAGGCAAGTGTGTCCTGAATCTCGGCACGATCAAAAAAGGAGAGGCCGCCACTGACATGGTAGGGGATGTTGGCTGAACGAAGTGCCATTTCGATGGGCCGCGATTGATAACCGGCCCGATAGAGAACAGAGAAATCATCCCACTTCAGGCCGGTCGAT
>WSZY01000243.1 GCA_013139875.1 Mariprofundaceae bacterium
TGCCGAACGGCACTCCCTGCGGACACTGTGACTCCTGCCTTTTCCGCAGAGAGGGCTTTGCCCGCCTATCCAAATCCGATCCTCTCGTTTATCCTGATTGATTCCGCTTACTTTTCTCTGTTGCTATGTATAGAGCGGGTGATAAAATATTCTCTTCACTAGGGGATACAAACAGGTGGAAGCGATCTGAATGGAGAAATCTGTGAACCACATCTGTATTTGGCTTACCCTACCGGTCATTTTGTTGTCATTTTCCTCACTCCCCTCCGCGACCGAAAACTCCCTGGGAATTTCGAATAAATCACTTAAAGCATGGCTCCTTCCCGAGGTCTCCTATCCCAAGTACAACCCCTACCAGAAAGCGGTTGAAAATCTTGGTAAACAGCTCTTTTTTGATCCGCGTCTGACAGGAGACCGCACCCTCTCCTGTGCTGCCTGCCACTATCCGGGAACAGGATGGAGCGATCCCCTGTCGAATAAAAACAGAGAGGGTCAGGTGATGGATCGAAATACACCTGCGCTGATTAACACAGCATTTCAGAAGCGTTTCTTCTGGGATGGACGGGGTATAACACTGGAGAATGCCATCTCAGCACATCTGCAGGAGCTCTCAATCAAGATGGCAAACGTTCCCGTACTTCCATCGGCTTATCGGCAAAAATTCTGGCAGGCTTTCGGCTCACCTGAGATCACATCCGGCAATATTGTTAAGGCCATTGCCAACTTCCTGCGCACTATTATCGTCAATGATTCACCATTTGACCGCTGGGTTTCCGGAGACAGGTCGGCAATCTCTCAATCTGCCAGAAAGGGCTTCCTGCTCTTTACCGGCAAAGCGAAGTGTGTCGAGTGCCACAGCGCACCCAACTTCAGCGACTCGAAGTTTCACAACACCGGTATCAACTCACTGGATCCCGGACACTTTGACGTTACCGGCAATCCGGAAGATCGAAACCGCTTTCGTACCGCTTCACTTCGTCAGGCTTCCCGCACACCTCCCTATATGCATAACGGCTCAAAAAACAGTCTGATGAGTGTTATCGAATTCTATAACCATGGTGGTGATCGTCATGGCGCAGGGAATGAACTGAGTCTGCTCAATCTGAGTGAACAGGAGGAGCAGGACCTGCTCGATTTTCTGATGAGCCTGACCGGGAGGGGCACATCCATTGCCGTACCCCAGCTTCCACTCAACGATTTTCCATAATTCATGGTAAAGTCCTGACGCTTGCCCTCTCTGCCGGAGTCGGGGATTCTACTGCTACCGACGGTGATTACTTTCCGAATTCCAGAAACGGGCTCAGGGAGATATAGAGAATAAAAAGCAGGACGATACTAAGCAGGACGAAGCGGACAGGGTTCTCCATGATTCTGTCGATAGTCGTCTGATGTTTTCCCTCACGTTTCAGCTCCTCATAGAGTGATCGCATCCGTTGTGTCCGCTCACGCTGATAACCCTCAAGAAGCGACTTTGCCTCCTTGAGCCGGTGATCATCGGGCAACCAGATACCGGGCATTGATATGCCCCAGCCGCCGGCACGGGTCTCATAGAAGTTGATCTCATGATCATTAAGAAGCTGACGAACCTCTTCAGCCTCGTCATCAGGCACGTTTCGAAGTTTAAACAGCAGTTCTGGCATGGTATTCACCCTCTCTCTAAACAGATCTGCCGGAAGCTAATCGTTGTGAAAGCAATACCAAGTGGAAATTCGGCCAGGTCGATTTGCAAACAGTCGATAGAAAATAGCTGTCTGTTCATTAGAGTGGCTTCCATGACGATCTACTGCAACGTCTTCAGATGCTGAAAGTCCTTATCATCGGTTATGTATGGCCGGAGCCCAATTCGTCAGCTGCCGGTGTGCGGATGATGGAACTCATTCGACTCTTTTTAGAGCAGAACTGGAGCATTACTTATGCCTCCCCTGCAGCTACCGGCGAACATATGGAAGACCTTAATGCGCTGGGAGTCACCGAACGATCCATTGCAGTCAATGAGAGCAACTTCGATGCTTTTGTCAGCGAGCTGAAGCCTGACATTGTACTCTTTGACCGCTTCATGATGGAGGAGCAGTTCGGCTGGCGGGTTGAGCGAGCCTGCCCTTTTGCTCTGCGGATCATAGAATCCATCGACCTCCACCTTCTGCGCGATGCCCGCCACAGGCTGGTAAAAAAGAGCCATCAGGTTGTAAAGGATCTCGGCAGGCATGATCTCTACAGCGAGATGGCAAAGCGTGAGATTGCATCAATCTATCGCTCAGACCTCACACTGTTGATCTCAGCATATGAGATGAAGCTGCTGATGGAGCAGTTCTCGCTCCCCGGAGACCTGCTGCATTTAACCCCTTTCATGCTTGATGAGAGTCATATTACGGCCTCATCACCCTGCTTTGATGAGCGCCACCACTTCATCACTATCGGAAACTTCCGCCACGCTCCGAACTGGGACTCGGTACGCTGGCTCAGTGAGACTATCTGGCCAATGATCCGAAAGCAGTTGCCGGATATAGAGCTCCATATCTACGGTGCCTACCCGCCCAAAAAGGCAGCCGCACTGCACAGACCGGAGAGTGGCTTTCACATCGCCGGTTGGGCTGTCAATGCGCTGGATGTGGTGAGGCAGGCCCGTGTTTCACTGGCTCCACTTCGGTTAGGAGCCGGCATTAAGGGTAAGCTGGCCGATGCCATGCTGGCCGGCACACCGAGTGTTACCACATCAGTCGGTGCAGAATCGATGTGTGATGGCCTGGAGTGGAGCGGTATCGTAGCCGATGACCCTCAAAAAATTGCAACTGCCGCCGTCAATCTCTACCGGGACAGAGATGCATGGCAGAGGGCTCAGAAAAACGGGTATGCAATCATCCGCACCCTCTTCAACAGAGCGGAGAATGGCGCCTCACTGATCAGGCGAATCAGGAACTGCCGTGAAAATATTGAAACAGATCGCCTCAACAACTTTACCGGTGCCATGCTGCGCCATCACCATCATCGCAGCACAGAGTTTATGTCGCGCTGGATTGAGGCAAAAAACAGGGAGAAACCATGAACGATATTGAAGCTATTCAGCACCTGCAGCAATCCGGCAACTATCGGATCATTAAGCGGCTGGGCTCTACTGAGCGCTACAGGGATGGAGAGCCCGCAACACCACGTATCGGGTTGGTAATCGATACCGAGACCACCGGGCTCGATACCGCAAACGACAGTATCATCGAACTGGGATTTGTCGCCTTTGAGTATGATGCCTCCACAGGAGCCATCTATCGGATTCTTCACACCTATGACGGTTTTGAAGATCCGGGCAGACCACTGGATGAGATCGTCAAACAGATCACCGGCATCACGGATGAGATGCTGAAGGGTAAAAAGCTGGATGATGCTGAGATCATGGAGTGGCTCAAAAAGGCGGGTATTATCATTGCGCACAATGCCGCATTTGACCGGCAGATGATTGAGAGGCGTCTGCCGGCTGCAAGCCAGGGCAACTGGGGCTGCACATTTAACGATATCAACTGGCAGGATGAGAATATCTCCAGCCTTAAACTGGACTATATCGCCTGCATGCTCGGTTTCTTTTTCGATGCACACCGCGCTGTTAATGATGCGCAGGCAACCCTTCATATCCTGACCCGGACACTTCCTGAAACAGGAAAACTGGCAATGTCTGAACTGCTCTTAAGAGCACGGGAGAAGAGCAGGCGTTTTTTTGCTCTGCATGCACCGTTTGAGAAAAAAGATGCGCTTAAGGCGCGTGGATATCAGTGGCTTCCCGCCTACAGCTTCACAGATCGATTTGGTAAAGCCAAAAAGGGGGTCTGGAGCCTCTCTGTTGGCGAAGCCGGTATTGAAGCAGAGCAGCAATGGCTTGTGGAGGATATCTACAACGGCAAAGAGGGCCTCTTCACCTACAGGGAAATCACCGCAACGGATCGCTACTCATCCAGGGAGTTTCAGGAGAGCTGAGAATTTAAAAAGAACTCTCTGTCTGAAAAAAAACAGAGGCTCGCCGAATCAAATGAAATCGACGAGCCCGGAAAAGCCAGATTGACTAATTGTACTGACGCTGTGACCTGCTCTACTGAACCCTTCACGTGAAGGTGGGCGCAGCACCCTGACATCAGGCAACCCAGCAAGTGGGCTTCACACAATCAGGGTAGGTAAGCTCCCGTTTAGAACGTATCGGCTCAAGCTGGCAAGCCACAACGTCAGTACAACTAACCTTGTAACAAGGTACCTGAGAACAGCGAAAAAGTCAATCCTTTTCGCCCTCGATCAGAACTCTGAAATTAACCGCCCAGTTCCGCATTATGATAAACTTTCTGTACATCATCACAGTCATTCAGAGCATCGAGAAACCTCTCAAACAGCTCTACATTATCGCCGCTGACAGCAGTCAGGGTTTGCGGTTCGTAAGAGATATCATCAACCTCAAACTCGATTCCCGGCACTGCTTCAGTCAGTGCGGTCTTGATTTTGAAATATTCAGTGTTGGGAGCAAGAACAGTGATCATCCCCTCTTCACTTTCGATATCACTGACATCAATGTCCGCCTCCATCAACATCTCCAGTATCGCATCCTCATCATCACCCCTGAACACAAAGACAGCCTGATGATCAAACATATGAGCCACAGCTCCCGGTCCACCAAGCTTTGAGTCATTTTTTGTAAAGCAGAGGCGAACATCATTAAATGTGCGGGTGGTATTGTCAGTCAGACAGTCAATAATGACCATGCAACCACCGGGGCCAAAACCCTCAAAACGTGCCAAAGCATACTCTTCACCACCACTGCCTTTCGCCTTCTCGATCGCCTTCTCGATCACATGCGCCGGAACCTGATCTTTCTTCGCATTATCAATCAGGCGGCGCAGGGAGAGGTTACCATCGGGGTCAACCCCACCACTCTTGGCGACCACATAGATCTCCCTGCCATACTTGGAGTAGACCTTGCTTTTGGCGCCGGCTGTCTTCGCCATTGATTCCTTTTTGTTCTGGTAAGCTCTTCCCATGTTGATTCACTCTCATCCCAGTGCTGATAAATGTTAATCCGAAAAGCCCGGAAGCTCCCGACTCAACGAATCATAACGGCAACAGTAATCGGAAATTCGTCAGGACAACAGAGGAGGATTTTCAGACCCTGCGTCTGCCTTCCCGGGTCAGAAAAAAAGAGTGCCCTTTTTCCATGCCTGCACGGGTTCAATCACTTAACCTGATATGCCCCAAAATTTCGATTGTCACTACCACCTGATTCTCTCTATCATAGCCTTGGAATCATGCAAACATCAGTAACAGAACATATGACTCTCCATGTCAGCCGCTGCCTGAATGCCAGGGGCTCAACTGACTATTGTCGGCGATGCCTTGATGGCTGCCCCCGGAATGCCATTGATATAACGGATATTGGAATCCACTTCGACGCATCACGATGCACTGAGTGTGCACTCTGCGTGCGTGATTGCCCGACAGAGGTGTTCTCACATGATGGGTTCGCTCCCATTGATCTGATCACTCTGGCAAAAGGGGAAAAACTGCTGGAGTTCTGTTGTCAGGCCAGTGATCCGGAGCAGATAAAACCGGGTTGCTTGCCTCTCCCCTGCCACGGCCTGCTTGATGATCGTCTGCTGGTCGGACTGCACAGCGCGGGCGTGGAACAGCTGAAGCTGCATGGGCTGGACAAGTGCGCTAACTGCCCGTCCAGAGAAGGTGCCCGGCGTCTGGCTCAGACACTGGAAAGGGCACCGGCGACCCTAAAGGCCCGCTTCCCCTCCCTGCATGGAGTTTCTGAGAGCGGTGATATTTTTGCCGTCACTTCAGATGCAGCCAAAATTGGCCGGAAGGCACCCATGGGTCGCAGGCACTTTCTTGAGGGTACGGTAAACAGTGTTGCCTACGCTGCCTTAAGCGCTCTGCCGGTAAAACTGCTTAAGGATCAGAGCAGCGAGAATGCCCCTGTTACATCCGATCGGAACGAGTGCATGGTCAAACATCTGCCGCACTCCCATCGCCTTGCACGCCTGAACCTCCAGTCCGGTGATATCTCC
>WSZY01000023.1 GCA_013139875.1 Mariprofundaceae bacterium
TGAGCCAAAGGTACTTCCGGCCAAGTACCCGAATCTTCTGATTAATGGTTCGCAGGGCATCGCGGTCGGTATGGCGACCAATATTCCGCCACACAATATGGGTGAGAGCATCACTGCAACCATCGAACTGATTAAAAACCCTGCTGTTGACGATGAAGAGCTAATGCAGATTATGCCCGGCCCGGATTTTCCAACGGGTGGCTTTATCTATGGCCGTGCGGGGATGCGCGAAGCATTCATTTCAGGTCGTGGTTCAGTCACCATGCGTGCCAAGGCCCTGGTTGAAATCCATTCACGTACCAAACGCGTCTCTCTGATTATCAATGAGCTGCCGTATCAGGTGAACAAGTCCAGACTGATCGAGAATATTGCGCACCTTGTTCGTGATAAGAAGCTGGAGGGCATCTCGGATCTGCGGGATGAGTCCGATCGTGATGGCATGCGTATCGCCATTGAGCTGAAGAGAAATGAGATCCCGGAAGTGATCCTCAACAATCTCTACAAACATACCCAGCTGCAGTGCAACTTCAGCTGTAATATGCTGGCGCTGGTTGATGGCCAGCCGAAGCTGTGTGGCGTTCGCGAACTGCTGCTCCATTTTGTCGATCATCGCCGTCAGGTGGTGACCCGTCGTTGTCTGTTTGATCTGGCAAAGGCCGATGCCCGTTCACATATCCTGCAAGGCCTGCTGATTGCGCTGGATAACATTGATGAAGTGATCAAGCTGATTCGTGCCAGCCAGACCGGTGCTGAGGCCAAGGCAGGTCTGATGGAACGCTTCGGCCTGTCGGACAAGCAGTCTCAGGCGATTCTGGATATGCGTCTGCAACGTCTGACCGGACTGGAACGTGACAAGATCAAGACAGAGTTTGATGAAGTTCAGAAGCTGATCACATACCTGAAATCCATTCTCGCTGACGAGAAGCTGTTGATGGGCGTCATTGTCAAGGAGCTTGAAGAGGTTCGTGACAAATATGCTGATCCGCGTCGCACCCAGATTATGGATGAGACGGCTGAGCTCTCTGTCGAAGATCTGATTACCGAAGAGGATATGGTCGTGACCATCTCCAATGAGGGTTATATCAAGCGTAATGCTGTTTCACTCTATCGGGCTCAGCGCCGTGGCGGCAAGGGCAAGACAGCGATGACAACCAAGGAAGAGGATTTCGTTGCCCAGTTGATGGTGGCTTCCACACACGACTATCTGCTCTTTTTCAGTGATCGTGGACGTGTATTCCGTAAAAAGGTTTATGAGGTGCCTCAGGCGGGCAGGGCTACGCGTGGCAAGGCGCTGGTAAACCTGCTTCCGGTTGAGAAAGATGAGAGCATTTCGGCTACATTGGCAGTTCGTGAGTTTGATGATGATTACTACATTGTCATGGCCACGGGCAATGGTGTGATCAAGAAAACAAAACTTTCGGATTTCAAGAATATCCGGGCTAACGGCATTATCGCCATCAAGATTGATGATGATGATGATCTGATCGGTGTGGCCCGTTCCAACGGCAGTCAGGAGATCATGCTGGCATCCAGCGGTGGCAAGACGATCCGTTTTGCCGAGACCGATGTCCGGCCCATGGGTCGAAGCACACGTGGCGTGACAGGTATGCGCATGCCCAAGGGCAACAGTGTGATTGCCATGTCACTGGTGGTGGATCGTGCATGCCTGCTGGCTGTTTCAGAAAACGGTTATGGCAAGCGCACATCCGTTGAAGAGTACAACTCCCAGAAACGTGGTGGTCAGGGCGTGTTTACGCTGAAGACCGGTGGACGTAACGGTGCGATGATCGCAGCGCTTCAGGTGGTGGATGAAGATCAGGTGATGATGATGACCGACACCGGACGCCTGGTACGGATTCGCATGAGCGGTGTTTCAGTTATTGGTCGTAATACGCAGGGCGTCATACTGATTAATTGTACAGCCAAGGAGCGTGTGATCGGTGCGGTGCGTGTGGTTGAGAAACAGGATGATGATGAGCCCGAAGGCGACGATTTTGAAGCCGAAGGCACAAACGGATCTGAGGATGGTTCAGGCAATCCGGAATGATTGATCGTAAGGCCTTTCGTGCAGACTTTGATGCGATGCAGGCGAAGCTTGCCCGTCGCGGTATTGATCTCATTGCTTCTGATTCCGCATGGGGTCGGGCAAGAGCACTTGATATTCGCCAGCGTGAGCTGAAAGGGGAGTTGGAAGCGCTCCAGTCTGAGCGTAACAGCGTCTCCAAACTGATTGGTCAGAAGAAGGGTGCAGGCGAGGATGCAGCCAAAGAGCTGGCCCTGATGGGAGATGTCTCCCGAAGGGTTAAGGAGCTTGACGGGATTGCCAAAGAGGCCGAGGCGGAGTTTGCCGGCATATTGATGGAGATTCCCAATCTACTGCATGCGTCTGTACCGGATGGTGATGACGAAGATGCAAATGTGGAGCTTCGTAGGTGGGGAACGCCAAGAGCCGATGAAGTGCCTCCGCACTGGGAGATCGGCGAAAATCTGGGAATCCTCGATTTTGAAGCCGGTGCAACCCTTGCCGGAAGCCGCTTTTCAGTGCTCAGAGTAGTCGGAGCAAGGCTGGAGCGTGCACTGATGCAGTTCATGATGGATCTGCATGCGGATGCCCATGGCTATGAAGAGGTGTGGGTGCCTGCTATTGCCAACAGAAAGACAATGACAGGTACCGGGCAGCTGCCCAAGTTTGAGGATGACCTCTATAAACTTGAAGGTGAAGAGCTGTTTCTGATTCCAACGGCCGAGGTGCCGGTGACCGGTCTTTATCAGGATCAGATTCTTGATGCTGATGCCTTGCCGATCAGACACTGTGCCTACACGCCATGTTTTCGTCGTGAGGCCGGCTCTGCAGGCCGCGATGTGCGCGGCATGATTCGCCAGCACCAGTTTGATAAGGTGGAGCTGGTTCAGCTTGTCAGGCCTGAGAATGCAC
>WSZY01000187.1 GCA_013139875.1 Mariprofundaceae bacterium
CGGGAAGTTCAAACTGGTGCAGTGCCAGTTTCAGTGCGGCTTTAGTAGCTTCATCGGCACTCTCCGATAGCCAACTGCCGATCAGTATAGGGTCGGCATCATCATCTGATGCGATTTCAACAGCACATGTGAGCCGGGCCTGATCTGCCAGCCGGCCAAGGTCGGACAGGAACTCCTCCTCATCCAGAAGCGTTGGGTCAAGTTGACTTAACTGCTGGTGAATGGCCCGGATTCGTCCGGCGCCACGCTCATCCTCAACCGGCCACTCCAGCCACGATGGGTTTTTCACCAGATGTTCTGCGATATAGCTGCTGGCGGAGAGCATGCTAACCAGCCAGTTGAGTACTTGCTCATGGGTTGCCAGCAGGTCGATCCATGTGGCGCGTCCGGCTATGTTTTGGAAGAGATTGGCGAGCTGTTCGGTTGCCTGCACGCCGTTGGCATCTTTTTGCCACACATCCATGCAGTGGGCGAGAATTTTTTCAACCTGCTGACGGCTTCGCTCAGGCAGAACACCGCGATCCAGTTGTGTATCTATTTTGCTCAGTGCTACATGGATACGATGCAGTTCCTCATCATCAAAATTTTCCAGCTGTTCAGCAAGCTGTGCTTTCTCCATCTCCAACCAGGATATTCCGGACGGCTGATCAGATTCCACCTCTGCAAACTGAGTGGCAAAGATTGCGTGCACGGCTTCGGCAGTTGTCTTCATGGCAGCAAGGGGATCGGAAACAGCAAGAGCCTCTTTCAGATATGTTTCAAAATCGGCGGGAAGCTTATGGGTCTGTTCGCCGCGCCTGCTCTGAATGGCGTGTTCGATTCTTCTCCAGAAGCAGTAGGCCTGATGCAGCACTTCCCTGTCATCGGCCTGTATAATTCCAAGTTCACAAAGCTGACTCAGCGATTCCATGCTCGACGGAGTTCGAAGCTCTCTGTTGCGGCCTCCGCGCAGTAGCTGGAGGGACTGGATAAAAAACTCAATCTCGCGGATGCCACCACGACCACGCTTTACGTCAAACCCTTCACCAATTTTATGCAGGCTGCCCTGGGCATCGATGCGCTGTTTCATTTTTGCCAGAGCCTGCACGGTTGTATAGTCCAGATAACGGCGATAGATGAACGGACGAATACCTTCAAGAAATTCCTGACCCAATGCAGAATCACCCGCAACCGGTGCGGCCTTGATCAACATGGCGCGTTCCCATGTCTGTCCGTAATTACAGTAGTGATCGAGTGTGGCATCAAGATTAAGACAGATGGCTGAGCCATCTCCACCCGGACGCAGGCGCATGTCCACCGGCCAGACGATACCGCCAATACTGTGTTCACCCATCAGCTTGATAATCATGCGTGAGAGGTTCTGATAATACTCCTGTGGCGAAACAGCACGACGGCCACCTGTGGTTTCACGGCATGCAGAGTCCCAGACAAAGAGGATATCGACATCGGAGCCGAGATTAAGCTCCATGCCACCCAGTTTACCCAGTCCGATGATGGTGAAACGACCCTTTTCCATCTCGCCGAACCTTGGCTTGATAAGCCGTGTAGCCAGTTCAAAGGCGGATTGCAGTAGCCCGCCGGCCCAGATTCCCAGATGCCTTGCGGATATTTCAATATCGGCATGCAGGCCAAGCTCCCACCAGAGAAAATGGCGCATACCAAGCCGTTTGCATTGCCGAAGTGCCAACATGGCATCATTCAGGTTATCAAAACTGTTGTCCGGAACCCATGGTGAGGTGGCATCCGGAAGTGTTGCTTCTTCTTCCGGAAGAAAAAGACGGGTTATCTCATCTTCTGTCGCACCGCGCATCAGCTCGGAAAACAGTGGTGAGATACCGAAGAGATGGGTGATCTTCTTTTCAAGATGTGGTGCGGCAGCGATAGCTTTTTGCAGGGCATGATCACTCATTCCCCGATACTATCTAAAATGAGGGGGCAAAGCAGTAGCTAAAGGTTGTCGCGAACATGAGATGAAAGGGGAAATAAAGCAGTATCTGTTGTTACTATTTTTTAAAGAAACATATTTTTTTACACAGTGTTAGCACGCTGTTTTCTTCGAAACAGGGAGCTTCCCGGGCATTGCGGGCGCGGCTTTATGATCATGGATCGGGTCTCTT
The DNA here is from genome assembly GCA_013139875.1 of Mariprofundaceae bacterium. Classification (GTDB taxonomy): domain Bacteria; phylum Pseudomonadota; class Zetaproteobacteria; order Mariprofundales; family Mariprofundaceae; genus WSZY01. The sequence goes on from WSZY01000187.1 coordinate 2,118, forward strand.
TGGCATATCTGCCATAAATTCCATTCTCTTTAACAGTAGTTCGGGCTAGATTTCCCCGAATGAAAAGAGCTTTCCGGGGAAGTCGCCTGTGATCAGGGCAGAGCAGCTTACACGACGCTTTGGCGATACGCTGGCACTGGATAGTACCGATGTGCATATCCGTGAGCATGCCACCACGGTGATTATGGGTGGTTCAGGTTCAGGCAAGACAACACTTCTTCGACTGCTGGCCGCACTGGATACGCCGACATCCGGTGCGATCTGGTTTGATGGTGATGACCTTGCGCATATAGGCCGGAAGCGCCTGTATGAGCTCAGGGCACGCATGGGTATGGTATTCCAGTACTCCGCCCTGCTGAATTCTCTGAACGTCTACGACAACGTGGCATTTCCCCTGCAT
>WSZY01000177.1 GCA_013139875.1 Mariprofundaceae bacterium
AGTGCGCAACCGGTTCGGCATCAACCTTTGCAAACACCTGGCCGGGGATCGGCTCAACTTTTATAATACGGGCAACAGGAATACCAGCCGGGAAGACCCCTCCTGCTCCACTGGTTTGAAGAATAGAGCCCGCTTTCGGGGCATTTTCGATGGGTACGAAGTCAACCATGAGGCGGCTACCCTGACCTCTAACCAGTGCTGCCAGTGTGCTGCCAGGCATGGTTACCGGGACAGCAATAGCGGCATCAAGAATAGTTCGCACAACGGCAGAGCCGGACTTGGCATGGTCGACAAGGCCAACCAGCCCATCGCTGGAGACAATAACATCATCAGGTGCTGCATTCCGGACAAGAAGAATCAGGCGTTGACTCATTTTATCAGGGCTTCGGCCCTGAACCTTGGCCGCATGCCAGCGATAGCCCCTGATCTGTTGAATATCGAGCAGAGCCCTCAACTGCCGGTTCTCTTCACGAAGGCTTCGTACCTCCTGAGTCAGGATACCTTGTTGCTCCAGCCGGACAGTGGCATGCTGGTAATCGGATTGAAGCTGGCTACGCTCACGCAGCCAGAGCGACGTGTCCTGCCACCAGCGGCCGGGAGCCTGAAGTACAGATAATAACGGAGCCATGCCAAGGTTGAGGCGCTGCCCGACGGGGAGCTGTTGAATTGATACGAGCAGGACAAGCAGCAGACCGGACCATGCCAGGATGCGTAGCGGAAACCTGCGGCGAGACACGGATTACTCCTCGAAAAGAACGCCCCGCATATGGTCCAGCTCCTCAAGAACTCTGCCGCTGCCAAGCACCACGCAATGTAGCGGGTCTTCAGCAATGGTGACAGGCAGCCCTGTCTCTTCACGGAGCAACTGATCCAGCCCGAGCAGCTGGGCACCACCGCCGGTAAGCATGATACCTTTATCGACAATGTCGGCAGAGAGCTCTGGAGGCGTCCGCTCCAGACAGACTTTAACGCCATCAACAATGGCATTCACGGACTCGGTTAGCGCTTCAAGAATTTCTGAATCATCCAGTAGCAGGTTTTTAGGCACACCGTTGATCAGGTCACGCCCTTTAACCTCCATCTCACGGCGCTGCTCCTGCGGATAGGCGCTGCCGATCTCCATTTTGATTCTTTCAGCAGTCGGAGAGCCAACCAGCAGGCTGTATTTTCTGCGTAGATGGTTGATAATTGCATCATCCATCTTGTCACCGCCTACACGAACAGAGCGTGAGTAGACGATGCCACCATAACTGATTACGGCAATTTCACTGGTTCCACCACCGATATCAACCACCATCGACCCGGAGGCCTCGGTTACAGGAAGGTCGGCACCGATAGCTGCAGCCATCGGTTCTTCAATCAGGAATACATCGCGGGCACCTGCCGAGAGGGCTGATTCGCGGATAGCTCTGCGTTCAACAGGCGTGGAGCCGTAGGGGACACAGATCACGATACGCGGAGCGATGCCCCAGGCACGCTTATGCACTTTCCGGATAAACTGTTTCAGCATCTCTTCGGTGATAACGAAATCTGCAATGACACCATCTTTCAGAGGACGAATGGCCTGAATAGAGTCCGGAGTACGTCCAAGCATCCGTTTTGCGTCAGTTCCGACGGCCAGTATTTTCCGGTTTCTCTTGCCATTACCTATATGGATAGCAACGACGGAAGGCTCGTCTAAAATAATGCCCTCACCGCGAACATAGATCAGCGTATTGGCTGTACCAAGATCGATAGAGATATCACGAGAGAAAAATCCAAAAATATTTTGCAGCATGAGCATAACCTGAGTGTTAGAAAACGTTATTCGAGAGCATAGATGTAGTGTTGCCTGAGGTAAAGAAAACAGCGATCACCAGAAACCCGTGACCTGCAAGGAGTCACAACAACAGGCGCGAATATGTGTGGGATCACTCTCCGAGAAGATGGAGTTGAACGTGCCTGTTCATCGAGTGGAGACGGTGTTCATAGAGGTAGATACCCTGCCAGACTCCCAGTGCCGGGCGCCCATCTGTAATCGGAATGCTGAGTGATACCTGCGTCAGTGCCATGCGGATATGGGCCGGCATATCGTCCGGGCCCTCTGCACGGTGATGGAATATCGGGTCACCGTCCGGTATCAGACGGGACATAAAGGCCTCCATATCCCGCAGAACATCCGGGTCGGCATTCTCCTGAATCATCAGCGAACAACTGGTGTGCTGGATAAAGAGATTGAGTAGCCCCGTCTCAATACTGCTTGCCGAGACCCACTGCACGACTTCACGGGTAATATCAGTCATGCCACGTCCATGCCCGTTCACGGTCAGCCGGTGTTGTAGCTGTCTCATGAGTCAAACTCCAGCCAGACCGGCGCATGATCCGATGGCCTCTCCTTGCCGCGCTCAGCCTGATGAACACCACCCGCTCCGGGGCTCAGTGCTGCTGTGGTCAGAATATGGTCAATACGGATGCCCCAGCCACGCTTAAAGGCATTGAGGCGATAGTCCCACCAACTGTGCATTGGCTCATCGGGATAGAGCTGCCGTATGCTGTCGTTCAGGCCAAGCTCCAGAAGTGAGCGAAACATCTCCCGCTCCGGCTCTGAGCACATGATCTTTCCCTGCCAGCGTTTCGGGTTGTAGATGTCGATATCGGCAGGCGCAATGTTGTAGTCACCCAGCACAACAAGCCTCTCGTGTTGGCTGAGCTCTGATTTCAGGTAGCCGTGCAAGGCAGACAGCCAACGGAACTTGTAGTCATACTTCTCCGAGCCGACCTCCTGTCCATTGGGAACATAGAGATTAATGATTCTCTGCTCATCTATGGTTGTGGCTAGGAGCCTTCGCTGTGGATCATCCAGGCCCGGGAGATCTGTTTCGATTCCGGTTGCTTCGGATTTGCTGATAATGGCAACACCATTATAGGTTTTCTGTCCTGAGAAGATGACACGGTAACCGGCAGCCTCAATCTCAGCCCGGGGAAACTTTTCATCCGGCACCTTGGTCTCCTGCAGGGCGAGAATATCAGGCTGATGTTCGCCCAGGAAACCGAGCACATGGGGCAGGCGAACATTCAGAGAGTTCACATTCCAGGTAACAATACGCATGTGGCTATGCTGATTGATCCGGTCGGGTTGCTCAATCACCGGTTTAAACAGGCCATCAGACTCAGGCAATCACTCTCCTGCAGGAGACGGCATATGTATGGGGGGATCAGCAGTCAGGCAGTGCCTGAAGCTGCCGTCCGAGCAGCGTGTACCGGCGTTCAGAGCCTCAAAAAAGAGCCTTGAATAACCTTCCGGGAGAGTGGTGAGCCGAGTCACATCATTAAATTCAGCTATCATAGATAATAGAGGCATATTGTAAGCAGAGGAGAGCCATATGAATCTGTTCCGAGCTAAAAGAATTGCTGATGCTTTTTCCCAGATCGGGGGCTTCAGTGTTGAAAACCAGAGTGGAGCGATCTGTGTTGATTATCTTGGTAACAGGGCCTGTTTTTTCCATGAAGCCAGTTTCTGGTCTTTTATTTTTAGCCTTGCCCGTGCCAGTCATGAAGAGGGCCCGGTGGCCAGAATCGAGTCGAAACTGGCGGCATAGTTTTTATGCAGCACTCCTGATTTAAGCGGGTATAAGTTTTAGCCCGGCCTTTTCCATGGAAGGCCGGGCTTTTTATTGGTTCTGCGGGCAATCTATAAGCCTTTAATACATCGCTGAATCGCCCGCTTCATGGAAACGCCTGAACTGTAACGTTTCTCCGGATCTTTCTGCAGGGCTTTGTCGATAATATTGCGAACACTGGCCGGAATCTCCGGTCGGATTTTGCAGATATCCGGATGTTTTTCACTGATAATCTGATACGACAGTGTTGCGATTGAGTCATTGTTAAACGGCCGCTGCCCGGTCAACAGAATGAACATGGTTGAACCCAGTGAAAACAGATCAGAACGACCATCAACTTTCTGGCCGGACATCTGCTCCGGCGACATGAAGCTGGGCGTACCTAAAATGACCCCGGTTTTGGTTCTGCTGCTCGATGTGATGCGTGCAATGCCGAAGTCGGTAATTTTCAGCACTCCGGTTTTGGTATTGTACATCAGGTTTGCCGGTTTAATGTCCCTGTGGACTACCTCCTGCTCATGGGCATAACCCAGTGCATCGGCAATTTTTGCAACAATGTCGAGCACCTTCTCAATCGGCAGCAGCTTTCCGGGCCTGGCAAAACGACTCAAAGGGCTGCCATCAACGTACTCCATCGCAATATAGGATAGATCGTGTTCTTCCCCGGCATCATGAATGGTCACAATGTTCGGGTGATTCAGGCGTCCTGCAGCAGCGGCCTCATGGAAAAAACGTCCGCGTACATCTTTAATGGCGTCATCATCAAACTCCTGAGTTAAAGCCAGTGTTTTGATGGCCACAACCCGGTCAATGGTCGGGTCACGGCCGAGATAGACAACACCCATCGCACCTTTACCAAGCTCTTTTTCAATTTTATACCGGCCCAGTGTTGGCGTATGCTCCATACCATCCATCAGTAGTGATGTCGGGCTGTAGGAGCTGCTTTTAAGCATGACATTCTGCTCCAGCCTGTCTGCTTTGCCACGACGGGTCGTTACATCCCTGAAACCCGGCTTGCAGGAAAGAATAAAATCGTACGCCGTAGATGCCTTTCCAAACTGGCGCTTGCGCTCGAAATCTATTGCCAGGTTATAGATCAGGTCGAGATTTCCATCGTTCACGGGCAGATTGCGATAACATGCCATTGCCTTATCAAGCATGCTCTGCTCCTGATAGGCCATGCCCAGCTCCCGATTGGTATGGGCAGAGTCGGCCAGATGCTTCAGATGTTGTGCACTGTAGATGCGCCTGATTGTAAAAATGATATGTCCCGACAGTAACAGCAATACCGGAACAGCTGTCTGCAACCAGCTCTGCCTGGCAACCATCAGATACTGGCTGGCACCAAGCAGGGCACCAAGCATGATGAGTGAGATCAGTGTTGCAGGTAGTGCCCGCATCCGGGGAATAACCACGGAGAGATATATTGCAATGAGCAGCAGGAGAGCCATCTCAATCCAG
>WSZY01000140.1 GCA_013139875.1 Mariprofundaceae bacterium
GGTTTCTTAGCTGGTAACGGCGTAAAACAGGCAGACGCAGTTGGTGTTGCCCTGGACCGTGCTTACCTCACCGCAAAGTATCAGTTTGATGACGTCTGGAGCATGCGCCTAACCACTGATGCAACCGTTGACACAGCCCTGAGTAAGCAGACCAATGTCTATATTAAATATGCTTACCTTCGTGGCAAATTGTCTGATGCATTTGCGGTAGATGCCGGTGTGATTGAGACACCCTGGATCGGCTACGAAAACAAGCTGAACACCCACCGTTATGTTTATAAAAGTTTTACTGATTTTGAGAAATTTGACGACTCGGCAGATGCAGGTTTGGGTGTCTTCGGCAAACTCGGTGATGGACTCTTCCAATATGCGCTTGCCGGCGTCAATGGTGGCGGTTATAGCAAAATCGCCAAAACAGCTGCTATAGATTTCAACAGCCGCCTGGGTTTTTATCCAATCGAAGGCCTGACCTTCGACCTGCAGTTTCGTGATGGTTACAAAGGAACAAAAAAATGGGATGTAGCCACCCTGGCCAACACTCCGGGAACCAAATACCGGTTGATGCAGGGTATGGTCACCTACGGCATAGGTAATAATTTTCGAATCGCTGCTAACTATATCAGTCAAAACGCTGATGATAAAACTACCGGACTTACGACAAAGAGCACCGGATACGATGCATGGGGCTATTATAACTTTAACAGTGATTTTGGTGTCTTCGGGCAATATGATTACCTGAAAGACAAAAAAGATGCCACTCTGGCAGAAGTGAAAGTCAACCGCTTGACTGCCGGATTGGAATACACACCGCGTAAAAATGTGAGGTTCTCCCTGGTTGCGAAAACCTGGAAAATCAAAAATGCCACGTTCAACCAAGGTGCGGAAATTAAAAATGCCACTTACGGCCTCTATTCAGAGGTCAAATTCTAACCCGCTGTTTTAAAGGTTTAACATCAAAAAGCCCGTCCACTGTTTAAACTCCGGGCGGGCATTTTTATTGTCCACGCCACAGACGCCATCCGCCGCTCATAACATCGTGGCCCGGCACAAATCATCCTCCCGGCAAGACATCTCCCACAGAAAAATCAACAGCGCCGTTCCTTTACGAATTTAGAGAATTCATGTATAGTGTTACGCCCTCTCGGGGGTGCTCTGTCCGAAAGGAATCGGGTACTGAAAAGGAGAAGCAGATGAACATGCCGGCAAACTCTGGGGAAAGCTCAATCAAAAATCTGGAGGCCGTGCCGCAAGATGACCAGAAGGGTTATAAGTATCTTATCGACACATACAGGCTAAGCGACGAGAAAGTCGAAAAAATCATCATTAAATCCATGCAGGAAAAGGAACTCAAGCCTTATCAGGCAGAGCTTATCAAGCTGCAGAAGCACCTCGACAACACCAAGCAACGCATGATTATCCTCTTCGAGGGCAGGGACGCCGCCGGCAAGGGCGGCACGATTCGACGCGTCACGCGCTACATGAATGAAAAGCACTATCGCGTCATTGCCATGGGCAAGCCTACCGAGCAGCAGCTTACGCAGTGGTATTTTCAGAAATATGTCGCTGAATTTCCGCGCGGCGGTGAGATCGCACTGTTCGACCGCAGTTGGTATAACCGCGCCATGGTTGAGCCGGTATTCAATTTCTGTACGGAGCAGCAGCACAAGGACTTCATGCGCGGTGTGGTTGGCTTTGAGAGAGACCTGGTCCGCCAGGGAACCATTCTTGTGAAGCTCTATTTCAGCGTCACCAAGAATGTTCAGAAGGAACGCTTTGACAGCCGCACGGACGACCCGCTCAAGCAGTGGAAGCTCAGCGAGGTCGATGTGCAGGCCCAGGATCGCTGGGATGAATTCACCAAGGTGAAATACGAGATGCTCCTGCGCACGCACAACAGCCACGCACCCTGGACGGTGATTCGTTCCATCGACAAGCATCAGGCACGATTGAACGTGATTAAGGTGATCCTGAATGCCGTGGATTACGATAATTATGATGAGAGCCTCGATTATTCAACCGATGATAAAATAATTGTCTCCGGGGCAAGAGAGATTGAAATCATGGACAAACAGCAGCGTAAGAAAGGGAAATTTACCGGCTGACTCTCAGCTCCAATACAATTTTCAGTGCCCGGAAATCCGGGCGCTGTTTTTATTGCTAGAACACTTAATTTAAGGATAAAAAAAGTTCATGGGAAACACGCTGCGCAAAGTAATTCTGCCTTCAATTCTACTGATCCTGGCTTACGGCTTCTGGATCAGTCCGGACTTCAAGGAGATATCTGCAGGCGTGGCCATTTTCCTGTTCGGAATGCTTGCACTGGAAGAGGGTTTTAAGGCCTTCACTGGCGGGGTTCTTGAGAAGATTCTGAAGAAGACAACGAACAGGCTCTGGAAGAGCGTCTCTTTCGGTGTTGTATCAACGACCATTATGCAATCCAGTTCGCTCGTCTCTGTCATCACAATATCATTCCTGGGTGCGGGGTTGATCGGCCTTTCCCAAGGCATTGGTATCATCTTCGGTGCGAATCTTGGCACTACAACCGGCGCATGGCTGGTGGCCGGCTTCGGTCTGAAGGTGAAAATTTCAGCCTATGCAATGCCAATGCTGGTATTTGGCGTGATTATGATATTCCAGAAATCCCGTCACCTTAAAGGACTCGGTTACATACTGGCTGGTCTCGGATTCCTCTTCCTTGGTATCCACCATATGAAAGAGGGTTTTGAAACCTTCAAATCTGCTATCGATCTGGCTGAATATGCGGTAGCCGGATATCCCGGACTCTTTCTCTTTACGCTGATCGGAATTTTTGCCACCGTGGTGATGCAGTCCAGCCATGCTACGCTGGTACTGATTATTACGGCGCTAGCGGCACAACAGATCTCCTATGAGAATGCACTGGCGCTGGCGATTGGTGCCAATGTCGGTACGACGATTACAGCGATTCTCGGTGCGCTCAGTTCCAACGAAGTGGGCAAAAGGCTGGCCGGAGCACACCTGATCTTCAATGTGACGACTGGCCTGATTGCGATCGTCTTTATTCACCAGTTGCTGGTGGCAGTGGATGTGATCAGTGCGTACGTGGGTATTGGTGAAACCGATTACACACTGAAACTGGCTCTGTTCCATACCCTGTTCAACCTGATCGGAATTGCTGTAATGATCCCGTTTACCAGCCATCTGGTACGTTTTCTGGAGCGGCTGATCAAATCAGAGCCGGATCATTATGCGCAGCCAAAGTACCTCAATGAATCAGCACTTGAGTTTGGCGATGCCGGGCTTGAGGCGCTGCGCATGGAGACAGCCCGGGTCTATGCGAAAGCAACTGACATTATTGCCAAGGGCCTGTCTCTGGAGAAGGAGGAGATTTTCTCTGGTACCAAGCTTAAGAAGGTGATTCAGGTGCGCGGTAAAGCCGTTCAGTACGATATTGATGATGTTTACGAACACGAAATCAAGAGCCTCTGCAGTGCCATCCTTGATTACACCAACAAGCTCTCCTCTGCCGAACCCGGGATAGCAAGGAAGGTGAGTCGAATTCGTGTGGCCAATCAGTCTATCCTGACTGCTTTGAAGGATGTGAAACATCTGCAGAAGAATATGCTTCAGTATATCGAGTCGGACAACCCGGATATCAGCTCCGAATACAATCGCCTGCGTCAGCGTATCGCCAAGGTAATGCGCAGGCTGGAGAAGATCAGGCGCAAAGGTTCGGGTAGCACGTCGATTCTTTCACTCGATGCTCTGAAACTGACGCTGGAGAAGAACATGGCTCTGTTGCATGAGAGGATGAACGCATTGATTCGTGATGGTAACATCTCAGCAGATATGGCGATCTCGTTGATGAACGACAGTAATTACACCTATAGCATCATCAACAACCTGATTCGGATCAATCGCAACTATCTGAAGTCTGAAGAGGGAGCCGAGACAGAGGCAGAGCATATGATTGCCCTGAACAGTGATGAAATTGATTCCGTACTGACTGGCAATGATGACAATGCAGAGAAACGGTAAGCGGGAGCAAATATGAAGTTTGATAAGTCATTGAAAAAGAAGTTATTGAAGAAGCTTAATTCATATATAAATGAGGAAGCCGAACAACTCCAGCATGAAGATGAAGGGCTCTCCAAAGTGCTTAAGAAGCTTAAAAAGAAGGAGAAGCATCTCAAGAAACTGGTTGCCGCCGAGAGAGATGTTGATGAGCGTGAGATGCTGGAGCAGGAGCTGAAGATAGTTCATTCGCAGCGCAAGAAAGGCATTGAACTGCTTTCTCGGGTGAGAAAAGAGGATAAATCCTGAGTTTATAGCGTTGGGGATAGGAGAGGTGTTGAAAAAAGCACGCGGGTTTCCGGGCACTTTTTTTATGCCATTATCCAGAGGGAAATGATTCGATAAAAAGTGATATCTTTGTCAGATTAGTGACTTGCATGTCACATGAATGTCACAATGAGTATATATGGTGCAGCACTTAAACTGAATCAGACTGATAACAGCTAATAATTTGGAGTGAATATGGTTAGAAGAAGTCCTATTACAAAAATGTTTGCCGGTTCACCGGTAAAGCCACTGCAGCAGCATATCAGCAAGGTTCACGAATGT
>WSZY01000203.1 GCA_013139875.1 Mariprofundaceae bacterium
GATTTTTCTTCTGCTTTTTTGGCGCTACTCATTGCTCAATCATCGTTTAGCCAGCGGGCTACGTCCAGTGCATGATAGCTCAAAATCAGGTCAGCTCCGGCACGTTTAAAGCTGAGCATGGTCTCCAGAACCAGACGTTTCTCATCAATCCAGCCGTTTTCGGCCGCCGCTTTCACCATCGCGTATTCACCGGAGACATTATAAACGGCTACGGGCAGATCAGTAATATCTTTTACTGAGCGGATAATATCCATATAGGCCAGACCCGGTTTAACCATCAGGATATCTGCACCCTCTTCGATATCGAGCATCGCTTCACGAAGTGCTTCGCGGCTGTTGGCAGGGTCCATCTGATAGCTTGCCCGGTCACCAAAGCTCGGTGAGGAGTCGGCCGCATCCCTGAATGGACCGAAGTAGGCGGATGCATATTTTACGGCATAGGACATGATCGGAAGATCCTTGAATCCGGCAGAGTCCAGGCCTGCACGGATGGCAGCGATCATGCCATCCATCATGCCCGATGGGGCAATCATATCGACACCTGCCTCGGCATAAGAGATAGCCTCCTTCTGAAGGTTGGCAAGGGTGGCGTCGTTATCAACTTCATCACCATCAAGTACACCGCAGTGGCCGTGATCGGTATATTCACAGAAGCAGGTGTCAGCAATCACGTAGCTTTCAGGCGAACTGTTTTTTGCCTCTCTGATGGCTCTCTGGACAATGCCGTTAGCATCCCAGCCACCTGAACCTGTCGCATCCTTCTCTGCAGGTATTCCAAAAAGAATAATGCCCGGAATGCCCAGGGCAGCACACTCTCTGACGACTTTTCCTACATCACTGAGTGGAATACGTGATACACCCGGCATACTTTTGACAGCAACCGCCTCGGTGATCGTTTCATCCACAAACAGGGGGTAGATAAAGTCACTCGGGCTTATTGAGGTTTCACGCACCAGGCTTCGGATTGCCGGGTTTTTACGAAGCCGGCGGGGGCGATGGATCAGATCAGGCAGAGACATATTCAGGCTCCGGAATTAATAAAATAGTCAGCTAATGCATCCAGCATGGCGTCAAAACTAGCTGTTTTTGCGACAGCCTGCACGTTTAATCCGGCATTCTCTGCCGCTTGTGCAACCTGTGGACTGATGACAACAACGGCGGGAGTGTCTGCTATTTCGACGGAGCCAATCCGTTTGATGTAGTTTTTTACTGTTTTCGGGCTACCCAGAAGCAGACCGTCAATTTCCCGGTTTTTCAGTTTTTCAACAGTGTCGGAGATATCGGAGTCGGGGCAGTTCATACGATATGGGTAGAGCGTGATCACTTCACACCCCTGATGAATCAGTGACTTTTGCAGCAGATCTTTTCCCTTTTCAGCACGGAAGAAGAGAAGCTTCTTGGGCAGACTGCTGTTTTGATAGGCTTCAAGCAGCCCCTCCTGTGAGGCTTTTTCAGGCAGCAGGTCAGGCTGGATACCGTAGTGGTTCAGTGATCGGGCTGTCTTGCTGCCGATCGCAGAGACCCGATGGCCGGCAACCATCTCTGCAAAATCGTTGCCCAGAACCGAGGCGACGCACTCTACGGCATTACGACTGGTAAAGAGCAGATCCAGACTCGAACCTTTCAGTATCGGAAGGCTCTGCAGGATGTTTGCAGGCAGGCACTCGACCTCAAGGCAGGGAAGAAACAGGGCTTCACCACCACGGCGGCAAATCTCCGTTGCGGTTATCTGCGCCTGGTCACGCGGTCGGGTGATCAGGATACGTTTGCCGGCAAGGCTTAAGCGGGCTGCATTCATCCGGCAATGATGCACGAGCATTCAGGCTCTGCCAATTCAATTGCTATTGCGATTGGCACTGCATAAAATGCTTGCCCAAAATCGGTATTCATGTTGTCATATTAATAGAGCCGCTTCATGCAGGGCCTCTATCGGCCTCTGGACATGGATAGCGAAGTGATTCGGCTTCCCCCTGATTACAGGAACAGTATTTTTTTTACAGGCTTCTGTGCATGCCGGCATGACCCGGTTCCGGTTGAACTGTTTTGAGGTAAAGTAGATGGCAACGAAAAAAGTTAAAGAGCAGGCACGGAAAGTCCTGAAAGATGTCTTCGGTTATGACACCTTCCGCGAGCCTCAGGAGGATGTGATCTGCACACTTCTGGATGGTAAGGATGCCTTTGTTCTAATGCCAACCGGTGGTGGTAAGTCACTCTGCTATCAGATTCCGGCCATCATGCGTGAGGGAACCGGTATTGTGGTCTCCCCACTGATCTCTCTGATGAAGGACCAGGTGGATGCACTGACCCGTTGTGGCGTTAAAGCCGCCTACTACAACTCATCGTTGAAGGCTGCTGCCGCTAAAGAGATTCTGGATCAGTTTGAGGCTGGGGAACTTGATCTTCTCTATGTGGCTCCCGAGCGTCTGCTGACCAAGGTGTTCCTGAAGCGTCTGGAAGGGATTAAAATTAATCTTTTTGCCATTGATGAGGCGCACTGCGTCTCCCAGTGGGGTCATGATTTCCGTCCGGAGTATGTGCGGCTCGGTGAGTTGCGGGAGATTATGCCGGACATTCCGATGATCGCGCTGACGGCAACGGCGGATGAGCATACCCGTGAAGATATTGCGGAACGACTGGGGCTGAAGCGGGCGAAACGCTATGTATCCAGCTTTGATCGCCCGAACATCCGCTATCTGGTTTCAGAGAAGCGTCAGCCACTGACACAGGTGCTTACCTTCCTCGAGGACTGGAAAGGTTCCTCCGGTATTATCTACTGCCTGTCACGTAAGCGGGTAGAGGATATGGCGATGAACCTCCAGCGACATGGTGTGCGGGCAGCTGCCTATCATGCCGGAATGCCGGGGCGCCAGCGTGAAAAGGTTCAGGACGATTTCCTTCGGGATCGGGTGAATGTGATTGTTGCGACCATTGCTTTCGGTATGGGTGTTGATAAACCCAATGTCCGCTTTGTTATTCATCATGACCTGCCGAAGAGTATTGAGTCCTACTATCAGGAGACGGGCCGTGCAGGGCGTGACGGGATGGAGTCTGAAGCGCTCATGCTCTACGGCTCGGGCGATGTAAATCTGGTTCGTCGACTGATTGAGAATGTTGAAAACCCCGATCAGCGTCGTATTGAGGTTCACAAGCTCAATAGCATGGTTGCGCTCTCTGAGGCGCTGACCTGCCGCCGCCGTGTTCTGCTGGGTTATTTCGGTGAAGAGATGCAGGGGACAGCATGCGGAAACTGTGACATCTGCCTTGATCCACCCGAGACTTATGATGGCAGTGAAATCGGCCGGATGGCCGTGGAGTGTGTGCAGGAGCTTAGTGGCGATTACGGTGTTGGTTATGTCGTGGATGTTTTACGGGGCTCCAAAAACAGCCGTATCTGCGAGAATGAGCATGACAAAGTCAAAAGTCACGGTACCGGCACTGATATCAATGGTGATGAGTGGATGTCAATTCTTCGTCAGCTTGTTCATCGCGGTATTTTTGTACAGGACATCTCCCGGCGCGCTGCCCTGGTTGCCACCAAAAAAGCAGAGCTGTTGCTGGAGGGGGGGTCGGTGACGCTGGCCAAATATCAGCCGGGAATCAAACGCAAACTCAAGCGCTTTACCCAGGGTAAGGATAAAAAACTTTATCAGAAGCTGGTTGAGATGCGTGAGAAGCTGGCAGAAGATGAGGATGTTGCGCCATATGCGCTGCTCAGCGATGTGGCACTGACCGAGATGAGTCAGCTGACTGACGTGAGTGAATCTTCTCTGCAGAGTATCAGCGGTATGGGGCAGCATAAGCTGGAAGCGTATGGTGAGATGTTTCTGGAAACGCTGAAAGAGCATGCGGAGGTTCGGGGCCGGGGTCCTGGCAAGGATGCCTCGGGAGCGCCGAAGCTGCTGACCAAAGGGCAGCCTGCAAATGATGCCCAGATGCATACGTGGGGGCTCTATAAAAAGGGTGCTAATGCCACCGAGATTGCAGCACAACTGGGTACGGTGGAGAAGAACGTCTATAACCACTACATTGCACTGGTACGGGCCGGTTATCATATCAATGTCCCGGCTGTTATTGGTGAAGAGTTTGATGAGGTGATGACTGAGCTGGATGATGCCGACCCGTATGCATCGCTAACAGAGGTTAAGCGGGATCTTTCGATTGACCTGACCAATGAATTTTTCCGTCTGATTCTGGCCTGGCGGGAGGCGATCGGAGTCGCTTAAGGGGAGTGTGGCAGCTGTCTGGTTGAACGGGCCATATTCAACGGCCGGTTCTTTTCGTGAGGCTTCCTAAATGATGCCATGGTTTGTAGCAAGGCGCAGTCCCGCCGTA
>WSZY01000022.1 GCA_013139875.1 Mariprofundaceae bacterium
GACAGGCCGAGGATTTTCTCAGCGAAGAAGCCGACAACGGCAAGAACAGCCGCGCCAATTGCCAATTTAATAAAACAGGAAAAACTCATGTTTGAAACTCCTGAAAAAAGATCTGCCAAGCATGCCAAGAATCACGGGACAATGAAAACCTTTATATTTTTTTATGATTCCTGTTTATGCTGTGATGATGACAGGAAAGGTATTACTTGCTCTGGCCATTATCACTGCAGCAGTTCTGCTGGCTTTTTTGTTGCTAGTTGTCTGGTCTCACATGAAACCACCGGTTACCGGGTTGGTAGAAGGCAAGCTCCGTGCCTGCCCGGAGAAACCGAACTGCGTATGCAGCGAGCACTATCCCAACAAGCAGGATATGCATGATATTCCACCGGTTGTGGTAAACGGTAAAAATATCGGTCTGCCCTGGAGACTGCTTAAAGATGCGGTTGTAAAGAGTGGTGGAGTAGTGGTTTCGGAGACGGATAGCTATCTGCATGCTGAGTTCACATCAAAGTTTTTCCATTTTATTGATGATGTTGAGATGCGGATGGACCGGAGTGCCGGCCTGATTCATATCAGGTCTGCATCACGAATCGGCCATTCAGATCTTGGTGCCAACCGCCAACGGATTAAACAGATATGGAGCCGTCTGGAAGCAGGGCAATGAGCCCCTGCCCATGCGGTAGTGGCGAAAAGCTCAAAAAATGCTGCGGTGATGCCCGTTAAAAAAGTGAGTCCGACTTTCCGGTCTGATTTACTGCCGCAGTCACCTCTTTGTCAGAACATGAAAGAGTCACCTCCGTGTAGTCCAACGGCATGGAGAGGGTCCCGGTGAGGTTAAAGTTTCCACTGATTGCCAGTACACCATCGGTGACAACCGAATAGGGAATCGCTTTGCAGTCACCGTTGGCCTGAATCACCAGCCGCGCCTCTCCACTGCCACTGGTAATTACGCCAACAGTGCCGTGATCAATGGTGTAGATAAGTGTTTTGGCGTGAACTGAAGCAGAAAAGAGGGTCAGGCAGGCAAGCAGGGCAGCAGAGTGGTAAAGCATAAGTCTCTCCATCGGGATTAATCACAAGAGGTTACGTCCGGATTGTGACAACACCAAGACAAAACTGTCTGCTACCGAACCAGCAGGCGATGTATCACGGCAATGCAGAGGTCCATGACAGGGATGAGGCCACCATCTTTTGCTATGCGATAGCTCTCCTCATTGATAATTCCCTGCTGCAGCCATAGTGCACCGGCACCAATTTCTACAGCCTGTCGTGCCACATCCGGTGTGAATTCAGCCCTGCGAAAAACATTAACAATATCGATATGAACAGGAATATCAGCGAGTGTTGGATAGACCTTCTGCCCGAGAATGGTTTCAGCTTTGGGGTGTACTGGAATTACATTGTAACCCCGCTCAATAAGAGAGGCTGCAATCCGGTGGCTGGTACGATCCGGTTTGGGTGAGCATCCGTAGACAGCAATTGTCCCGGCACGCTCAAGAAGTTTGGTGAGTGTTGCATCATCAGGGTTTCGCCAGTTCATCATCACACCCCTGTTTCCGTTCCCCGATGTGAGTCGTGTTCCTGTCAGGCGAAATTACGGGATTATGAGCTGTTACCTGTCAATCTTGCTCATCTTTGCACCTTCAAAGGTGAGATTGTGCATCAGGCCCTTGTTGGAAAAGATAAAGCCGATCACTGGCTGTCTGGCCATTTTGAGGTCAATTGTGCCATTGGCACCGACAGTGGCGACAGCCACGCGCCCATTTACACCCGCTTCCCAGCCATCGCTATTGCGGAACTGGTTCAGTGCTTTGATGGTCATAAAGAGGATGACCTGAGATTTGAACTGGGCACCGAACTGCAAGCCGAGAGTGGCTGCTGCTGTACTGTAGTAGTCGACAGTTTTACCTCTGATCAACAGAGCTCCTTCACCATATTCGCCACCAGCACCGTGACCATATTTGCCTGCGGCACCAAAGCCGGCTTTGCGGACCTCCGGAAATACCAGTACGCCACTGGCTTTTCCGGCCAGCTCTTTGCCGGGCTTTACCTCTTTGTAAAAGGTGGCCAGGGCTGATTTTACATTGGCATCAATCTCAACCCTGCTGGCTGCATGAGTCGCAGGCAGTGCAAAGAGAATCACTGCCAGAGAGAGTAGCACGGAGCGAATCAGCAGTGGCATCATAACGTTCTCCTTATCAATCAAACCGAGTACCTGACTGATTGTAGTGCAAAGCCTGCAGTGTTTCAAAGCGGCGCCAATCACCCCGCCGCCTGATGGCTGGTACGGTCCGGTTTGGGAGAGCATCCATAAACAGCAATCGTCCCGGCATGCTCAAGAAGTTTGGTGAGTGTTGCATCATCAGGGTTTTGCCAGCTCATCATCACACCCCTGCTTCTGTTTCCCTTGGTTCCCTGATGTGAGTCGTGCTTCTGTCAGGCGAAATTACGGAATTATGAGCTGTTACCTATCAATCTTGCTTATCTTGGCACCTTCAAAGGTGAGATTGACCATCAGGCCCTCATTGGAAAAGGTGAAGCCGATCACCGGATGTTTGGCCGTGTTGGTATCGATCTCGCCACCGGCACCGACAGTGACAACAGCCACGCTTCCATCTATGCCTGCTTCCCAGCCATCGCTATTGCGGAACTGCTTCATTGACTTGCTGGTCATAAAGAGGATGACCTGAGATTTAACCTGGGCACCGAGCTGCCAGCCGAAGGAGGCACCTGCTATACTGTAGTAGTCGACAGTTTTGCCCCCGACCAGCAGGGCTCCTTCACCATATTCACCGCCGACCCAGAAACCGGCTTTGTAGACTTCCGGGAATACCAGTACACCATTGGCTTTACCGGCCAGCTCTTTGCCGGTTTTCACCTCTTTGTAAAAGGTGGCCAGGGCTGCTTTTACACCGGCATTAATTTCAACCTTACTGGCTGCATGAGCCGCAGGCAGTGTAAACAGAATAACTGCCAGCGATAGTAGCGTGGAACGGATTAGTGATGAGGCCATGGTATTCACTCCTTTATCAAAAATTTAATATTCCTTTAGACTTTAGCAGATAACCTGATGTGAGTCACGCTTCTGTCAGGCGAAATTACAGAATGATGAGTTGTTACCTATCAATCTTGCTCATCTTGCCACCTTCAAAGGTGAGATTGTACATCAGGCCCTTGTTGGAAAAGATGAAGCCGATCACCGGCTGTTTGGCCGTCTTGGTATCGATCTCGCCACCGACACCGACAGTGGCAACAGCCACGCTCCCATCTACACCTGCTTCCCAGCCATCGCTGTTGCGGAACTGCTTCAGTGACTTGCTGGTCATAAAGAGAATGACCTGAGATTTGACCTGGGCACCGAATTGCAAGCCGATGGAGGCAGCTGCTGTGCTGTAGTAGGCGACAGTTTTACCTCTGACCAATAGAGCCCCTTCGCCATATTCACCACCGACACCGAAGCCGGCTTTGTAGACTTCCGGGAATACCAGCATGCCACTGGCTTTAGCGGCCAACTCTTTGCCGGTCTTCACCTCTTTGTAAAAGGCGGCCAGGGCTACTTTTACATTGGCATTAATTTCAACCTTACTGGCTGCATGAGCCGCAGGCAGTGTAAACAGAACAACTGCCAGAGACAGCAGAGTGGAGCGAATCAGTGGTGAGATCATAACGTTCTCCTCATCAATCTAAATCGGATTGCCTGACTGATCATAGTGCTCAGCCTGCAGTGTTTCAAGGCGGTGCCAATCACCCTGCTTCGTTCTGTGGAGTGGAAGAGAGCTTAAACTCAGAAACACGATAGAAGCCTGAAAAAATAGTGCTGTTCCAGCTTTGGCATACAGACTTACCATGCAGGGAAGCCATCTCGTTAAGAAGGGCGGGCAGATTGTCGTGCCAGAAGCCATCAAGAAATGGCTCCAGAGTAGTGAGCAGCCACCTGAAGGGGAGAAAGCGGTAGAGCCAGTGGCCGGTGGGAAGCGGGCCATATTCGGTAATCAGCAGTGTGCCGCCGGGAGCGAGGGTTCGCATCGCTTCAGAGAGAGTGTTTCTGCGCGCCTCCGCAGGCATTTCATGCAGCAGAAAAAAGAGTACCGTAGTTGTGAATACATCCTGCTTATAACCGAGCGATTCGGCATTCATGCGGGTAGGCAGCAGCTCGGAGGTACCTGTCGATTTTGACCGGGCCAGCTCCAGTTGAATCATTGCCGCATCGGTGATGTGCAGCGGCGTTGATATCTGCCTGATCAGGCTTGGGGTCAGCGAGCCGTAGACACAGGTGAGTTGCAGGACTCGCTCCAGTGGCGCCTCTTTGAGGCGCTCAATAGTTGTGTCCATAAGCTTTCTGTACTGGCCGAACAGAATGGCATTGATAATGGGCTGATGATCAAAAAACCAGACAGAGCGAGGCCACAGATAGGCCCACCAGTAGTGGCGGGCAAGGTACCATGGAATGCCATCCAGAAATCGCTGGTAGAGTTTCATCTGCGTCTAGTTTAGTTGAGTAGGCTTGAAAGGTTAAGAGGGAGCAATCTCTTCCCAGGCAGAGAGAAATTGAGTGAAATGAGGACGTGTTGAGGACTCCTCTTCAAGATAGTTGCGGATGCCGAGTACCGAGCGTGCATAGGCACCTTCTGAGAGTGCGCCACTGAACAGTTGCCAGCGAAGAAAGGTGAGCAATGTGGTGCATACATCGGTTTCGCAGTAGTTGCGAATGGCTTCGATCTCCCCTGCCTCAAACATACCCCGCACATCATCACCTGCCGTATCCAGTTTGCCCGGGATGCCGAAAGCAGATGCAATTTCATGCATACTACAGCGTGCGGACGCACCAAAATCCGAGAGCACTTCAAGCAGGTCGATATGGTACTGCTGTGAGTAGCGGGCATCATAATTGTTCCAGCGATCGCCCTTCGAGAACCAGCGTGGACAGCTAAGCGAGTGAATCATGGCCCGGTATTTCAGAACAGGGACATCAAACCCGCGCCCGTTGAAGCTGACCAATCTCGGGGCACGCTTCTCAATCAGGCTGAAGAAGCCATCCAGCAGCTCTGTCTCACGGCTATCTCTGTCACCACCTGATGCGATACGCCGGACCACCATCTCTACACCCTCTTCACCGGGTTCACAGATCAGGTGGGCATAGCTGATGGCAACCACCTGATGAAAGGGCTGGCGGGGGAAATCGTTGTTGCCACTGGTTTTCTCCAGAAAATAACTGCTCAGAGCATCACGGGCCTCAATATCCGTTAGTTCAAGCTGCCCCAGAAGATGTCTGCTTGCTGTGGCATCGGGTACTGTTTCAATATCAAATACGATCAGATCACGCTGCATTTCTCTTCCCTCTTCTGCTCCCTCTCAGCAGGCTCTTTTCACCGAAAAGAAACGCTGCACCGAAAAAGATTATAGCAGCAATGGGGATGGTGATGGTAAGCCAGAGAATCTGCATCCATTTATCTGCTGCCGGGAATGCCCAAAGTTCGGTAGCGCCGACAAGAAAAGCAAGCATCGGCAGGCAGGCAAGCCCGGCCCGCAGCATGCGCTGAACAGTGCGGCTATTCATGATCGCCCCCTGCTGTTTTCGAACATGGAAAATCAACAGAGCAACATTGAAAAAGGCTGCCAGCGAGGTGGCCAGCGCCAGGCCAACATGAGCCAGTGGCTGCATAAGAATGATTGCCAGAACGATGTTGATTATGACGCTGATGAAGGCGAAGCGCATCGGGCTTTTGGCATCTTTATTGGCAAAACATGCTGTTGAGAGCACTCGTATCCAGCAGAATGCAATTAACCCCAATCCGTACGCCTGTAGCGCCTGAGCGGTGGCAGTGGTGGCCTGATGTGAAAATTTCCCATGTTCAAACAGGGTGGCAATGATCGGTTCTGCCAGAATAAAAATACCGATCATGGCCGGCAGTGTGATCCAGGTGAGCCAGGCCAGGCCATTTCGAAGATCCTCTTTTGCATCATCGATACGCCGGTTTGCCATGTGTTCCGAGAGTGCCGGCAACAGTGCGGTGCCCATGGCGATACCAAATAGAGCCAGTGGGAGCTGCACGATCCGGTCAGCATAGTAGAGATAGGAGACAGCTCCTGCAGGCAGCAGGGTGGCGAGAATGGTGCCGACAAGAATATTGATCTGAACCGCAGCAACACCGAGCAGGGCCGGAGCGAACAAGCTGAGTGTCTGAGAGACGGCAGGGTTCCTGAACCTGAATGAGAGTCGTGGAATCCAGCCGATCCGTTTCAGTGCAGGAATCTGAATAGCCAGCTGCAGTATTCCACCCAATACAACACCGATGGCCAGGGCCTCTGCCGGGTTTTCAAACGACGGTGCAAGGATGATGGCGGCAAAGATCAATGCAATATTAAGCAGCGCGGGG
>WSZY01000045.1 GCA_013139875.1 Mariprofundaceae bacterium
CCTGATGTCACTTCAGTAGATGATGTGGCTAAGTTCCTTGGTGTCGATATTGCTCAGGTCGTAAAAACTCTGGTTTATCGTGTAGGTGGCGGTCCGGATGATGGTAATCTCGTGGGGGCCTGCATACGAGGTGATGACCAGCTACAAGAAACTAAACTTGTTCGTGCACTACTGGCAGATAACATCGAAATGGCCTCAGACGATGACATCAAATCAACAGGAAGTATTCCGGGTTTTGTCGGCCCTGGAAAAGCTGCCATCAAGTTTCTATTCGATGACACGCTTAAAGATGCAGTTGGCCTTATCACTGGAGCCAATGAAATCGATAGACATGCCATAGGGTTTAGTCTCAGTCAAAACTGGCCAAATGCTGAATTTACAGACCTGCGCCAGACACGGACTGGTGATGGCTGCCCGAAATGTGACAGTGCTATCGAGTTGTCACGTGGCATCGAAGTGGGCCACGTCTTTGCACTTGGGACCTGCTACTCTGAACCTATGGAAGTTCAGTTCCAGAACCGGGAAGGCAAACGTACCACCGCTACCATGGGCTGCTACGGCATTGGGGTATCACGTCTGATGGCAGCAGTGGTTGAGCAGTGCAATGATGAAAACGGTATTGCATGGCCTCTGAACCTGGCTCCGTTTCAGGTTGCTATTATTACGATGGGTAAGAGTGACAGCTGCCTGGAAGCATCGGAAAAAATATACCGTGAACTGCTGGATGCAGGTATTGAAGTCCTCTGGGATGACCGTAAGGAGCGCCCGGGTGTGAAGTTCAAGGATGCCGAACTCATGGGTCTGCCTGTTCATCTGGTTGTCGGTGATCGTGGACTTGAAAACGGTGTCGTCGAAATCCGTCGTCGAAATGAAGATAAAGAAGAGGTTCAGCTGGATCAGATACTGCCCGCTCTGCAGGGCCTTCTTGGTGGGAGCCGGGCCTGAAAAGACGGGCCATTGAATATCTGAATGGCGCTTCCGGCAAAGGCGTGCTGGCAGGCATCCTGATTGCAGGCTTTGCCATCTCACTGCCCCTCTGGATATCGTCCACACCGGAAGAGAAGCAGCATATGGTCCAGACCTCGCCTGCCAAAGCCATCGTGGAGAGGAGCACCGGCTCGCTGGATATCAAGCCTGAGGAGAAGAGCGAGCTGCGCGAGATGCTCAAGCCCGTGGAGAGCCCGAAACCACCCGACTTTGAACATGAGATATGGGTACAGGATATTACAGGGCTGATCAGCAAGTGGGTTTCTGACCCCGATGAGGCTGAAGCGATTGCCCGCTGGGTTCACCTCTACAGCGTACGTTTTGAACTGTCTCCGGAGCTTATTCTTGGCCTGATCTCTGTGGAATCAAACTTTGATCACTTCGCTGTCAGCAATGTGGGGGCCCGGGGGCTGATGCAGGTGATGCCATTCTGGAAAAAAGAGCTGGGGTCACCCAGTGACAACCTGTTTGAGATTGAAACCAATATCAGATACGGCTGTGCCATCCTTCGCCACTACATCAAACGTTACAAACGGATCGACCGGGCACTTGCTGCCTACAACGGGTCGCTTGGCCGTAGCAAGTATCCCAACAAGGTCTATACCCAGATGCGCAGGTTCAAGGCCACCAGAGAAGACAGCCAAACGAAGAATATCTGACTGATACACCCGCCCTCAAAGCTTCATCCGATATTGCTTACATAACCGCTCTGGAAAAGGCACCCATGAACATTTCGGTTGTCAGGCGCTTTGTCTGCGTATTGTAACGCGAACAGTGGTAAGAGTCGTAGAGCACCCGGCCATCTGGAAGCGGATGCGATGCACCATGCCCGAACTTCAGCGAAGCAAGCTTCAAACCGTAGGCACGCAATACTGCCTGATGCGCAACCAGCCCCAGTGCAAAAAGATTACAGTCGGCAGGCAACGCCTCTATCTCATGTTTCAAAAATGAATTGCAGTTACGAATTTCTGATGTATCCGGCTTGTTCTGAGGCGGCAGGCACTTCACCGCATTGGTAATGCGCACACCCTTCAACTCAAGACCATCATCAACGCTTTCGGAAACCGGACTGTTGGACAGACCCAGATCATAGAGCGTCTGATAGAGAAGGATTCCGGCATAATCACCTGTAAACGGACGCCCCGTCCGGTTGGCTCCATGCATGCCGGGAGCAAGACCTACAACCAGAAGCCTGGGCAGTTCATCACCAAAGGCCGGTACAGGCGCAGCAAAATAGGATGGATGCTCTCTGCGCACATCATCCAGAAACCCTGAGAGTCTCGGACAGGCTCTACACTCCGGATCAAACAGGTCTGAATCAGACAATGGATTTCAGCTGTTCAGCCAGACTGCGCAGAGCCCGACCCCGAGGGGATACCGATGCTTTCTCCTCAGCCGTGGCATGGGCAAAGCTCTTCTTAAGCTCTGTTGAATAGAACAGTGGATCATATCCGAAGCCGTGTTCGCCATCCGGGGTATCCAGAATCATACCATCAACCCGGCCTTCGGCCGTGATCGGTGGCCGCTCATCCGGAAAGGCAAGATGAAGAGCACAGATAAAATGGGCATCACGCTCCTCAACAGCTCTCATCTCCTCTAACAGTTTACCGTTGTTTTCAGCATCATCGGCATGCTCACCGGCAAAACGACTGGAGAATACACCGGGCTCACCGGCAAGGGCGTCAACAGAGAGTCCGGAATCGTCTGCCAGAGCCGGAAGCCGGTTGGCGTGGGCAAAAGCCTCCGCCTTCTTGCCGGCATTCTCCGCGAAGGTTTCACCATCCTCGTCCACATAGACAAATGCCGTGGCTTCGGCAGGCACTGCTTCGATACCCAGTCCTGTAAGAATGGCAATCATCTCTTTGCGTTTGTTTGCATTGTTACTGGCAATGACAATTCTCATTGAGAGGTTTTCCTGACGATTTTTTTATTCACCAACAGCCTGTAACTGAATCCTGGACAGATCGGCAATCCCCTTATCCGCCAGCAACTTCAGCTCCATAAACTGACCCCATGCCAACGGCCTCTCCTCGGCAGTTGCCTGCACCTCAATCACGCCGCCATCCGGTGTCATCACAAAGTTGGCATCCATCAGAGCCTGTGAATCCTCGGAGTACTGCAGATCAAGTAGCCCGCTATTTCCAACAAAGCCGCAACTCACTGCTGCAACCTGCCCCATCACCGGATCATGTTCGATCACACCACTGTCAAGCAGCGTGTTTACGGCCCGACGCAGTGCAACCCAGGCTCCGGTAATGGCTGCTGTACGTGTTCCCCCATCGGCCTGCAACACATCACAATCAAGGCTGATGGAGCGGGGGCCCAGTTTGTCCAGATCAACCACGGCCCTGAGTGAGCGGCCAATCAGGCGCTGTATTTCAACCGTCCGCCCGGTCTGTTTACCTCTGGCTGCTTCGCGGCCACCCCGCGTGTGGGTTGCTCTGGGTAACATGCCGTATTCGGCTGTCACCCAGCCTCGCTCGGTACCCCGTAAAAATGGTGGCTGCCGATCCTCAACGCTGGCGGTGCATAGCACACGCGTGTTACCAAAGCTGATCAGGGCCGAACCCTCAGCATAACTGTTAAATGTTGTGTCAATTGAGACAGGGCGGAGTTCGTCCTGCTTGCGGTCTTCACGCATAGTTTCCTCTCTGTCTATCTATTTCCGGGTCAACCAGGCTTTCAACTGTTCGGCGGGCATATTTCCACTGCGCCTGCGACCATCATGGGCAATGATTGTCGGTGTACCATGAATATTCAGGCTGGCAGCAATCTTTGCAATGTCGGCCAGCGGTGTTTTACAACCGCCACCTGTAATCTCTTTATCCTCCAGCATAACCTGAGTCAGAGCGGCATGCTGATCTCTGGAACACCAGATCGCTTCAGATTTTCGTGTTGCATCCGGATGTAGCCGTTTCAGAGGCAACAGGAATGTATAAACTTTTACACCCTTAAGGTCCTTC
>WSZY01000021.1 GCA_013139875.1 Mariprofundaceae bacterium
CCGAAAGAGATGGAACGTTTTGAGGCACTTTTTGCCGAAGGTGTGGATGCGGTTATTGTTGATACCGCACATGGTCACTCAGCCGGTGTGATTGAGCAGGTACGTGAAATCAAGCAACTGCATGGTGACAGGATTCAGGTGATTGGCGGTAACATTGCTACGGCTGATGCTGTTCGGGATCTGGCTGAGGCGGGAGCCGACGCTGTGAAGGTGGGGATCGGTCCCGGCTCGATCTGCACCACCCGTATCGTGGCCGGAGTGGGCGTACCGCAGCTGACTGCAGTGATGGACTGCGCTGTGGCTGGGCGCGAATTGGGGGTTCCGGTGGTTGCCGATGGAGGCATCAAATTCTCAGGTGACTTCGCCAAAGCAATGGCAGCCGGTGCATCAACCTGTATGTTTGGGTCAATGTTTGCAGGTACCGATGAAGCACCGGGTGAGAAGATTCTCTATCAGGGTCGTACCTACAAGGCTTACCGTGGTATGGGCTCTATCGGCGCAATGAAAAAGGGTAGTAAAGATCGTTACTTTCAGGGTGATGTCGAAGAGGCCATGAAACTGGTTCCGGAAGGCATTGAGGGCCGTGTGGCGTACAAGGGTCAGATTGCTGATATCCTGCATCAACTTGTTGGCGGCCTGCGCGCCTCGATGGGCTATATTGGTACAACCTCTATTGGAGAGATGCATACCAAGGCGAAATTCATACGCATTACCGGTGCGGGATTGCATGAGTCGCATGTGCATGATGTGACGATTACCGAAGAAGCACCGAATTACAGACTTAATTCCTGATTTTGAACCACAAAGGCACGAAGGCACAAGGTTTCATGTGTTTTCCTGATGTCTTTGTGTTCTGGTGGTAAATAGATGGATCGTATTTTAATTCTCGATTTTGGTTCACAGTACACCCAGCTAATTGCTCGCAGGGTACGTGAGGCCGAGGTCTACAGTGAGCTGCATCCGTGGGATATGACGGAGGCAGAGATTCGGAAATTTGCCCCTTCAGGCATCATTCTCTCCGGTGGCCCTAACTCGGTTTATGAAGAGGAGACGCCGAAGGCACCAGAGGTGGTATTTGAGCTGGGGGTGCCGGTTCTGGGCATCTGCTACGGCATGCAGACGATGGCAACACAATTGGGCGGCGTAGTTGAGACGGGACATCTGCGCGAGTTCGGTTATGCCGAGATATTTACCAGTGGCAATTCGCCACTGCTCAGAGATGTTCAGGACAGGGAGAACGGTGCTCTTGATGTCTGGATGAGCCATGGTGACAAGGTGGCAACGCTGCCGGAGGGCTTCCATGTTCTCTGCAGTAACGATTCTACACCGATTGCCGGCATGGCTGACGAAGAGCGCCGTTTTTATGCACTGCAGTTTCATCCGGAAGTGACCCATACCAAACAGGGAACTGAGATTCTGAGCCGTTTTGTGCATGAAATCTGTGGTTGCGCCCGCGATTGGACTATGCCGCACTATATCGATGAGGCGGTAGCCCATATTCGTGATCAGGTGGGGGATGAAGATGTGATCCTCGGCCTCTCCGGTGGTGTCGATTCATCAGTGGCGGCAGCACTGCTGCAGCGTGCCATCGGCGACCAGCTTACCTGCATCTTTGTTGATAATGGACTGTTGCGCCTGAATGAGGCGGAACAGGTGATGGAGATGTTTGCCGGACACCTTGGTGTTAAGGTCGACCATGTTGATGCTGCCGACAAGTTCCTTAGTGAGCTGGTTGGTGTTGATGAGCCGGAGGCAAAGCGTAAAATTATCGGTCGTGAGTTTGTGCATGTCTTTCAGGCAGAGGCTGAGAAGATGCCGAATGCCAAATGGCTGGCGCAGGGAACCATCTATCCGGATGTGATTGAGTCGGCCGGCTCCAAAACCAAGAAAGCGCACACCATCAAGAGCCACCACAATGTGGGCGGGCTGCCTGATACCCTGCATCTGAAACTGCTGGAGCCGCTGCGTGATCTGTTTAAGGATGAAGTGCGTGAACTGGGTGTGGCACTCGGCCTGCCGCGCGAGATGGTCTATCGCCATCCCTTCCCGGGCCCGGGTCTGGGTGTACGCATTCTCGGGGAAGTGAAAAAAGAGTACGCCGACCTGCTGCGCCAGGCCGATGCGATCTTTATTGAAGAGCTTCGTGCTTCCGGCTGGTATGAGAAGACATCGCAGGCCTTTGTTGTCTTTCTGCCGGTAAAATCGGTTGGTGTGATGGGTGATGGCAGGACATACGAATGGGTTGTGGCACTGCGTGCTGTGGAGACACAGGATTTTATGACCGCACTCTGGGCGGAGCTGCCACACGCGCTGCTGGCCAAGGTCTCCAACCGTATTATCAATGAGGTTCGTGGTATCAATCGCGTGGTTTATGATGTCTCCGGTAAGCCGCCGGCAACCATCGAGTGGGAATGATTTATAACACCCGAAAAACTGTATCCATTCAGTTTTTCTCTACGCAGGGGTAAAATGCGATTTCACCCCTGCTTACAACATCAGCCACGTAATGTCTGATTTTGCGATACATCCCTGTATCGGGAGTATATTTAAAGTTTTAGGTATTAAGAAGTTTTAAAATAAGGAGAAGAAGTGTGAAAAAGTTGGTTTTGTTGGGAACAGTAGTAATGGGTCTTGCGGCCTGTTCACAGGGAGAGGCTCCGGCTGATAAGCCGGTTGCACTTGATTCGGAGACAAGCAAGCTCGGTTATGCGATGGGCATGGATGTTGGTGCGTCATTGGGCAGGATGGGTGCCAATGTTGATGCGGACGCATTTGTCGAGGCATTCCGTGCCAGCCTTGCCAAAGGCGAGATGCGTATGAATTCTGAAGAGGCTGCCGAGGTGACACAGACATTTTTCCAGAAAAAACAGCAGGAGAAGCAGGCCAAAGCTGCTGCTTCCGGGGCAGCCAACAAGAGTGCCGGTGTGGAATTTCTGGCCGCTAACAAGCAGAAGGATGGTATCACCACAACCCCGAGTGGCCTGCAGTATGAGCTGTTAAGATCTTCCGGGGGTGCCAGACCTGTGATAACTGATACGGTAAAAGTTCACTACAGAGGCACACTGATTGACGGTACGGAATTCGACAGCTCCTATGCACGTGACAAACCGGCTACCTTCCCGCTCAAAGGTGTGATTCCCGGCTGGACCGAGGGTCTGCAGTTGATGAGTGTGGGCAGTAAATACCGCCTCTTCGTACCTTCCGAGCTTGCTTACGGTGAGAGTGGAGCAGGAGCGAAGATCGGACCGAATGCCGCACTGATCTTTGAAGTTGAACTTCTGGAGATTGTTAAAAAATAGAAAGTTTCACATACCGCAGCTCATGGAGGGGCTACTAAAATCAGGAATTCCTGATTTTGTGAGCAAATAAAAACCGCAATGTTGATTTGCGTGACTGAAGCCTGCATGGATGCAGGATTTCAGGTCAACAAAACCGAGGGTTTAGATAATGTTTGATCGTCTGTCAGAAAAACTGGGTGGAATTGCAAACAGGCTGCGTGGTGCAGCCCGTGTCAGCGAGGCAGATCTCGATGCTACGCTACGCGAAATGCGAATGGCACTGCTGGAGGCTGATGTTGCACTTCCGGTAGCCCGGCATCTTATGAGTCAACTGCGTGAGCAGGCACTCGGTGCGGAGGTGGCCAAAAGCCTCAATCCGGGCCAGGTAATCGTCAAGATCCTCAATGATCTGCTGGCCGACATTCTCGGTGGACAGCGTCGTGATCTCGATATCTCCAGGATTCCATCGGTAATTCTGCTCTGTGGTTTGCAGGGTGCAGGTAAACCCACTACTGCAGGTAAGCTGGCACGACCGCTTTCATCACAGGCCAAGAAGGTGGCACTGACCAGTGTTGATGCAACCCGCCCGGCGGCACGGGAACAGCTGCAGATTCTGGCAGGGCAGGTTGATGTTCCCTACCTGACCGGTGAGGGGAACAGCGCGGCCAAAATGGCCGCTTCGGCACTGAAGCAGGCGAGAACCGGTGGTCACCATGTACTGATCCTCGATACCGCAGGGCGTCAGGTGGTTGATGATCTGCTGATGGCGGAAATTCGCGAAGTGGGCGATGTTGCCAACGCGACCGAACGCCTGCTGGTGCTTGATTCGATGACCGGCCAGACGGCACTTACTATTGCCGAGCAGTTCCATGCCAGCCTTGACCTGTCTGGCTGTATCCTTACCAAGACTGATGCCGATGTGCGTGGTGGCGCTGCACTCTCTGTAGCGCACAGCACGGGTGTTCCTGTCCGTTATGTCGGTACCGGCGAAAAGATTGATGCTTTTGAACTGTTTGATCCGGTTCGTATGGCAGGCCGTATTCTCGGGCAGGGCGATATCGTCGGCCTGGTTGAGAAGGTTCAGGCCTCGGTTGATCATGAGCAGGCTGAAAAAACGGCCCGGAGGCTTAAGAAGGGGCAGTTTGATCTGATGGACTTTGCCGAGCAGCTGACGCAGATGCAGAATATGGGCGGCATGAGTTCAATGCTGAAGATGTTGCCGGGTGTGAATATTCCCTCCGAGGCTTTGAGTCAGATGGATGACAGGCCGATGAAACGGATGCAGGCGATGGTCTATTCGATGACAGCGAAGGAGCGCCAGCGTCCGACCCTGCTCAATGGTAGTCGCAAACGCCGTATTGCGACCGGCTCGGGCACCACGGTTCCTGAACTGAACCGGATGTTGAAGCAGTTTACCCAGATGCAGAAGATGATGAAGAAGATGAAGGGTGGCAAAGGCAAACGTATGATGGCCCAGATGATGGGCAAGTTCGGCGGCGGTGGTATGCCGGGCATGCCGAAGATGTAATATAGGGATGCTGAACAGACAGGTCCGTCTGTTTTTCAGCTAACACAAAGGTAA
>WSZY01000077.1 GCA_013139875.1 Mariprofundaceae bacterium
ACTGAGCCGGGCCGCTGTCTGGAAACATATCCAGAGCATGCGCAAGCAGGGTATCAGGATAAAATCTTACATCGGCCGCGGCTATCAACTCAAATCCGATGTGCTCAGCCCTGCCATGCTACAGAAGCAGTTAGGAGAGAGCCTGATCGGCTCTGAATGCATGCTGTTTGATGAGATCGACTCCACCAACCGGGAGGCGATGCGGCAGGCGGAGGCAGGAGCAGATGAGGGGCTTATCATCATCGCCAACCGGCAGACATCAGGGCGTGGGCGTCTGGGAAGGTCCTGGCATACGGCAGAGAATGACTCCCTTGCTCTCTCGATACTGCTTCGCCCGGACATCCCGCCGGAAAAGGTGTCGCAACTATCACTGCTGACGGCAGTTGCATTGTACAGAGCCCTGTCGGAGTTTGTGCCCGGCATCGGCATCAAATGGCCCAATGATATCATGCACAATGGAGCAAAAATTGCAGGTATCCTGACCGAGATGCGTGGTGAGCCCGGGCAGGTGCACGCCGTCGTGATCGGCATCGGTGTTAATATCCGCAGGCCTGCAAAAGGCTGGCCGGAAGAGATCACACAGAAAGTGAGCGACCTCTCGACGGCAAGTGGAAGAGATCTGAACCGACTGGATGCGGCAGTGGCCATCATCAGGGCGATGGAGAGCGACTATCGTGAATATTCAGCCAATGGCTTTGCTCCCATTCGCGAGGCATGGTGGCAAGCGCACACTGCCAGCGGTCACAGGGTCAGGGCCCACGGTAGTGACGGATATGTTGAGGGCATTGCCGAGGCGCTGGATGATGATGGTGCTCTGCTGTTACGTGTAGGCGGGCAATTGCAGCGTTTTATCGCAGGAGATATTGAACTAATGGACAGAAACAGATGAAACGTTTTCTTGTAGTCGACATCGGCAACACCCAGATGGTCTTCGGCCTCTTTGAAGGTGAGAAGCTATCTTCCCACTGGCGCCTCTCCAGCAGCCATAGCCTCACCTCCGATGAGCTGGCCTGGCAGCTGCATGGCATGTTCGAACAGTTCGGTCATCAGCCGAAAAACATCGATGGCATCATGGCCGCCAGTGTCGTGCCCCATCTTGACAACACGTTGAGTGAGGCGTGTGAACGTATCTGTGGTGTTCCAGCCATCTTTGTCGGCAGTCCGGATGTCAAAACCGGTATGGCGATCGACTATAAAAACCCGTACGAAGTGGGTGCCGACCGTATCGCTAATGCCATTGCCGCAAGGGAGGCATTTGGCACACCGGTGATTGTGCTCGATTGCGGTACAGCCACCACTTTCGACATCATCTCACCGCAGGGTCACTACGCCGGTGGCCTGATTATTCCCGGCATGGAGATATCACTCGAGGCACTCTGCAAGCGCGCCGCCAAGCTTCCGGAGATCTCCATCACCCGCACCGAAACACTGATTGGCCGTGATACCGTCACCAGCATGCAGGCGGGCAGCTACTGGGCAACCATTGATGCGATCAGGGGGCTGATTGGCAGACTGCATGCCATTGAGGAGTACACATCAGCCCCCGTCATCGCAACGGGTGGCCTCTCGGAAAAGCTGTTGGAAGATATTCCGGAAATCACTGCCCACCGGGCACATCTGATACTTGATGGCCTGCACCTGCTGGCCAGGCAGCACTTTAACTAGGGCCAGGGCCTGTTCACACTAATGAAACAGATACTGGTTGCTGTCGCTCTCCTGCTGACCACATGGCTGGCATGGCAAGCATGGCAGCCCCCGATGGTCAGCCAACCCGGACTAACAGTCCGCACTGCGCTACCCGAGGTGAAAGATGCCGGCCCAGAGCTCTGGCGTATCGTTACCAAGCGCATGGTCTGGAAACAGGCTATCGCCAGTATGCGTGACAGACTCTACAAAGAGGGCTTCGAAACCCGGCTGATCGTGAAACGTGAACCGGTTGAGGTACACGCCTTTGATGATCCGGGCAGCTTTGAAACGCTGGAGGATGCCAAAAAGGTAGAGGATCAGTGGCGAAAAAGAAAAGTTGATGCCCGGGCACTGAAGCGGGAAATAACATTCGGTGTTGCACTGGGGCGATTCTACCTCACCTCCTATGCGGAGCAGATGCAGACGAGGCTGAAAACTATCGGACTACCCTACCGCTACGAGCGCCGCACTGTAATCGTTCCAGCCTACCGTTTCGTCTTTAATCCGATGGAGAAGAAGCAGGCGGAAAAGAGCTGGATACAGGTGAAAAACCTGGGCATTGCAGAGCCTGCCATGATGAAAGAGCGCGAGTTCCAGAGGCTCTACGGTACGCAAGCCCCATAGCTACTTCTTCTGCCATGTCCGTTTCGACCGGTATCGAAAGTGGTCATTTACCCGGAAGTCTGTTTCGCACCACTTCTCATCTTTGCCAGCAGAATCCCTATCTCATAGAGCAGTAGCATCGGCAGGGCCAGAAGTGTCTGGGAGATAATATCCGGCGGGGTCAGTACCGCTGCAAAGATAAAAGCCCAGATCACCACATAACGACGCTTGGCAGCAAGTGTCGAAATCTGAACCAGATCAAGACGCACCAGAATCATCACAATGATCGGTATCTGAAAGCTTGCCCCGAATGCAAACAGCAGCTTTAACACCAGCGTCAGATACTCTTTTACTGCCGGCATGGCCTGAATCATGTCGGTAGAGAAGCCCAGGAAAAATTCGAATATCAGTGGGAAAACAATATAAAAGGCAAACGCACCACCGGCAAACAGCAGCCCGATACTGGCAATAAAATAGCCGGCAAAGGCGTGGCGCTCATGCTGATAGAGGCCCGGTGCAACAAAGGCCCATATCTGATAAAAGGTAATCGGTGCCGTGACAAAAATACTGAGAACCAGTGCGATCTTCAGGTAGGTAAAAAAGACATCAGGTGCATTGAGAAAAATAAGTGGCGTATCAGGTGGCAGTGCAGCCCTGAGTGGCATAGAGATAAAATCAAACACCACATCGGAGAAATTCATCAACACCGCCACACCAATCACATAGGCAAGCGCTGCAATCTTCAGCCGCTTTCTAAGTTCGCGAAGGTGAGACAGAAGTGAGTATTCGGCCGGGGTTTCAGCAGACTGATTCATGAAGGGTATGGCCTACTTACTATCTGTTGTCTGGCCATCAGCTCTGTGAACATCGTCTCCCTCACCACCTTTTTTTGGGGAGAGTTCATCCGGCATGGTGCTGATTCCTTCCGAGAGGGCATCGCGAACATCGCTGACCTCGCTACGAAGTCCTTCGGTCTCCTGATGCAGCTGATGTTTGATCTCGCCCATCCATCTACGGGCGTGACGGATCGCATCGCCTACCTGTGAAACCAGTTCGGGCATCCGCTCCGGCCCCAACACCAGAAAAGCAACAATACCGATCAGGATCAGCTCAAGCAGCCCGATATCAGGCATGCTCGAAAAGCCTTAATAAACTATGCATAAAGTGATCAGGCCGTCTTGTTGTCATCCCTGGAAGCGGATGTCTCTTTTGCCTGAGTATCCTCTTTTGGCTGAGTCTCCTCTTTTGCCTGGGCATCCTCACCTGCCGGATCATCCGAGATAACCTTGCGGAAACTCTTAATACCTTTGGCAAGGCCGCTTCCAATCTCAGGCAATTTACGTGCGCCAAAAAATACCAGCACAATTACCAGAATAAGAATCAGTTCAGTTGTACCTAGTCCCATATCTTCCTCCAAACAGTTCGGCACTTTCATCTCAGAACAGGCTGAAATAGCCAGTGTATCTGTACGACCCACGGACAGGTCATCAAAATCATGCCTTTGTCATTGTGATCTGAACAGGTGCA
>WSZY01000121.1 GCA_013139875.1 Mariprofundaceae bacterium
ACCATGATATTGAGGTAGAGGTTCCCGGCTCCACACGCCGTTCCCTGCGTATAAGCAACCAGTGGGATGGCCATCAATGGGCAGGGTCGGACAGTGATTTTATGGATAACGCCATGCAGGAGGCCAAATGGCTGCTTGATGCACTGGATCAGCGCAGCGAAACACTGATGAAGGTAGGAATTTGCCTGGCAAAACGTCAGCGTGCCTTCCTCGAACACGGGGCTCTTGGCCTGAAACCTCTGACACTACAGGATGTGGCCGAAGAGATAGGACTTCACGAATCCACCATCTCACGTGTCACCAATGGTAAATATGCTGAAACACCACTGGGCCTGATCGAGATGCGGCGTTTCTTTTCAGCCGGCTTGCCGACACGCGGGGGTGGAACCATCTCCATCTATCGGGTTCAGCAGCGTGTGAAGGCACTGATTGAGTCCGAACCGATCGGCAACCCGATCTCGGATCAGGCGATTGCGGATCGGCTGAAGGCTGAAGGAATTGAGATTGCCCGCCGTACCGTGGCCAAGTATCGTGAACAGGTTGGGCTGCCAACCAGCAGCCAGCGTCGGAGAAATGGCAAGGCACGTATTGCCCGGCAAGAGACAGGCGGGGTATCGGTATGACAGGGTATAGACTCTGCTGCCGGAGAGATTGACCACCATGTGGTCATAATTCTGAAAGGGCGCGCCCTTTCAGGTGGAGTCGCAAGGAAGCGTTCTTCATAAGTTGAAAATTACGGAGAAAAATTATGCAAGTATCCATTACAGGGCGTCATGTGGAGCTGACTGATCCACTCAAGGAGTATGTCAACGACAAACTTCAGCACCTGAAACACTCATTTGACCATGTGGTCGATGTCCACGTGGTGCTTTCTGTTGAAAAGTTCCGGCAGCGCTGTGAAATCAATATGCAGGCCAGTGGAATTAATATTCATGCACGTCATGAGACAGAAGATATGTACGCCTCAATCGATGGAGTAGTGGACAAGCTGAATCGGCAACTGAAACGCTACCGCTCCAAACTGCACCGGCATCAGGGCCAGCACGGGCAGCGCAAAGGCCGTGAAATCAAGGTCTCTCACCGTGTGCTGGACGTTGCTCAGGAGAGGGATGAACTGGCTGAGGATTTTCAGCCGGAAACATTGAACCATGAGCATATCAATGCTCAGCCGATGAGTATTGATGAGGCGGTCATGCAGCTGGAGCTGGACGAGAATCGGGATGTACTCTTCTTCACCAATCAGGAGACCGACTCTCTGAATGCGCTTTACCGTCGTGCAAACGGCACATTGAGCTGGGTTGAGCCGGAAGCTCACTAAAAAGCGTGCTCTGACCTCTATCATGGACAGAACAACACTGATTCAGCCGGAAAGGGTGCTGCCGGACTCGGAAGCAAGCAGCAAACGTGCACTGCTGACCGAAATGGCACACTCTCTCTCTTCGATGGATCCGGATCGGGTGCTTGAAGTGGTTATGGCAAGAGAGCATCTGGGTAGCACCGGCATCGGCCATGGTGTGGCAATCCCACATGGTCGCATGCCGGATCTGGCCAATCCGGTTATTGCACTGGTAAGGCATAAAACAGGTATCGATTTCGATTCCATTGATGGTGCGCCGGTTCATATTGTGATCCTGCTGCTTGTCCCGGACAGTGAGGATCGAGCCCATCTGGAGCTGTTGGCCCGGCTGGCCCGGCTACTGCAACAGGGCTCGTTCCGGGATGCCATCATGCATGCCGACTCCCCCGGAGCCATATCCGAACTCTTCTGCGAAGAGAGTCTTCAATAAAATGAGTCCGCAGCCCCGCATCACCATTGGTGAGCTGCTCAAAGCGCGGGGCAAGGCGATGAATATGGAACTCATCGCAGGAGAGAAGGGGCTCTACCGCTATATCGACCACCCCCGTATGCAGAAACCCTCACTGGCTTTTGCCGGATTTCTTGAAAACCTGAGCGACTATCGCCTGCAGGTGGTCGGTCTTACAGAGCTGCACTACCTTGAAACACGCCCCAAAATCGAGCGCAAGGCTGCGGTGGATGCCGTATTTGATCTTCGCCTTGCCGGGGTGGTTGTTACCGGTGGCGAGATGCCCCCCGACATTATTCTTGAGGCGGCAAAACGAACCGATACCCCGCTGATGACCACACCTCTGAGATCAGCGGCATTTATGACCGACATGATGCTCTTTCTGTCAAGAAAACTGGCTCCGAGCACCTTTACGCACGGCGTCTATCTTGATATTTTCGGTGTCGGTGTACTGCTGACCGGTGCCAGCGGTATCGGCAAGAGTGAGATCGCACTGGAGCTGATCGAGCGCGGTCATCGCCTGATCTCGGATGATATGGTTGAGCTGGTCAGGCAGGGGCCGGAAGTGCTGGTTGGCCATAGCCCTGAATCACTGAAATATCATATGGAGATTCGAGGGCTGGGTATCCTCAACATTCGTGATCTCTATGGTGCTGCAGCCATCACCGACACCAAGCGCCTGCGCCTTGTGATTGAAGTGATCCCCTGGGAGAAGCTCTCCGAAGAGGATCGTATACTGGGAGAGGAGAGCACCACCACACTTAATAAGGTGACACTGCCCAAAATCCGAATCCCCATTCGCCCCGGCCGCTCTCTCGCCGTTATCATTGAGGTGGCCACCCGTAATCAGCTACTCAAACAGCGTGGCCTTGATAGCAACAAGGCCTTTACTGAGGCTCTGGAAGAGCGTATCCGCAAAGGCAGTGCCAAATGAACAGGCTGTGCAGATGCTGATAATGATTACAGGTCTCTCAGGCGCGGGAAAAAGCACGGCTCTGCATGCGCTGGAGGACCTGGGCTTCTTCTGTACTGACAATCTGCCGGTGGAGATGCTCTCCGACTGGGCCGGGCAGGTAGAGAAGCAGTATCAGAACGCAGCGGTCTGTGTCGATATTCGAAGCAGTGCGAGCCCGGAAAAACTCAATGACGCACTTGAGAAAGCCGGTGGTGAAAACAGGTGGCAGCTGCTCTTCATTGATGCCAGTGATGAAGTGCTCCTGCGCCGTTTTTCAACGCTGAGACGCAAGCACCCCTTCAGCTCCGATGAAGAGCTCTCCAAAACCATCAATGGTGAACGCAATGCACTAAAACAACTGCGTGAACATGCCAACCTGATTCTCAACAGCAGTAACCTTAACCCATATGAGCTGTCAGATATGGTTGAATCATTCTGGAAAAGCCGGTGTGAGAGCGCGCATCTGCCACATGATATGGTCTGCTCCATTATCTCCTTCAGTTATCAGCGCGGCTTGCCTCCCGCTGCCGACATGGTGGTGGATATGCGGTTCCTGCCCAACCCGCACTATGAACCCGAACTTGCCCCGCTTACCGGACAGGATGCGCCTGTTCAGGCATTTCTGGCGGGACTGGAAGATGTGAAAGAGGCAGAAGAGAAGCTATGCGACTGGCTCAGCTTTATCTGGCCCCGGCTGAAGCAGGAGCGAAAACGCTATTTCACACTGGCTCTGGGGTGCAGTGGCGGCAAACACCGCTCTGTCTATATGGCAGAGAGAGTGGCAAAATGGTTGCGTGATCAGGATATTGCCACGCCGGTTCTGGCCCATAGAGAATTGGATCGCGCCACTCCATAACCGGTTAAAAAGTCGTGCTTTCAGGAGCAGTAGATGATTGGAATTGTACTCATAGCACATGCCCGTATCGCCAGCGAGATGCTGGCGGCAGCTGAGCATGTGCTTGGAAAACAATCTCTCATCATGTCATTGAATGTTGAAGACTCCGACCAGCCCGATCAGCTGCATGAACAGCTTCAGCAGATGGTTCACCAGACCAACACCGGTGATGGTGTACTGATTTTTGCTGATATGTTTGGTGGCACCCCGTGTAATGTAGCACTTAGTGTTATCAATGAGGGCAGTATTG
This sequence comes from Mariprofundaceae bacterium, assembly GCA_013139875.1. GTDB lineage: Bacteria > Pseudomonadota > Zetaproteobacteria > Mariprofundales > Mariprofundaceae > WSZY01. The sequence continues at coordinate 3,906 of WSZY01000121.1, forward strand.
AGATGATATCCGGCTTTAACCTGCCATCACTGATCAAGGCCATCTCTCTGCGCCAGCAACCCGGCAACCTGCATGAGTTGGCGCGTGAAGTGGTCTCGTCAGGACAACAATATATCTGTCTCGCATCCGATTACATGATCAAGCATAGTGATCAGGCATGCAGGCCGGCAACAGGCGATCAACCCGATGGCTAGTCGTCGTGTGTACATCCAGAACAGGCTGGGGCTTCATGCCCGTGCATCTGCCCGGCTTGTCTCGGCAGCCTCCCGCTACAGCAGTGGAATCACACTGGCGAAAGATGAGATTGAAGTGAATGCAAAGAGCATCATGGGCATCATGATGCTGGCAGCCGGTAAAGGCTCCGCTCTGATTCTCGGAGCAGAAGGCTGCGATGCCGAAGAGGCCCTCGATGCCATTGAAGAGCTGATCAACAACCGATTTGGAGAGGAAGAGTAGCCGTGGCTGAAGCG
>WSZY01000024.1 GCA_013139875.1 Mariprofundaceae bacterium
CGGGAGCCCTCAAGCAGCATGCGGATCACAAAGGCGCAGAACAGGGCGACACCGATGGAGAGGGCGATAGAGAAGAGCGCCTCTCTTCGGCCGATCACCTTCAGCATGACGGCAAAGGTGGATGCACACGGCACATAGAACATCAGGAAGATCAGGAATGTGCTGATCTGCACCCAGTCCAGAACATCGCCCACTTCAAAGGTTCCCAGTGCCTGATAGATCATCAACAGTGAGAGCTCCTTACGGAGTACGCCGAAGAGAATCGGCACACCCAGAACCACCGGAAGCCCCAGAGCCCAGACCGTGACCGGTGCAAGCAGCTGGTTGATCCAGATGTCCGCGCCGAAGTGGTGCAACAGCGCCAGAACAATGCTGCCACCGACCAGCAGAGGCGTGACAATGGTCAGGATATCGCGTGTACGGTGCCACGTGGCGTGCAGCACCGGCTGTATTTTCGGGATTGCATAGGCCGGAATCTCCTGAATCAGGCCGGGGCTGATTTCAGGATAGCGGCGGGTAAGCAGTTTCCCGAGGATGGCGATAATCACCAGATTGAGCATAAAGATGCCGAAGATGCCGATGGCGCCCAGATATTTGCCGCCGAGCGCCAGAATGATGGCGGAGCGTGCCGAGCAGGGGACAAAGGTGATCAGCAGGGATGCAACAACCCGATCACGTCCTGAAACTACATTTTTCGTTGCGGCGATGGCCGGCACATTGCACCCCAGACCCAGCAGGAAGGGAACCGCCACTTTACCGTGCAGGCCGATATAGTGAAAAAACCGATCCACAACAAAAGCGATTCGTTGCATGACACCCGACTCTTCCAGTGCCACAAGCATCAGCACCAGCGGCAGCATGTAGGGGATAACTATTCCGATCAGTCCGATCAGTCCGTCTATTACGGCATGCCCGATGACGCCGCCTGTCGTCTCCGGTACCCACTGCGCTGCCATCTGAGCCAGTTGTGCGGCAGTGATAGCATCCAGCCCCGTGCTTACCTCAAACACCATAAAGAGAATCATGGCAAACACTGTCAGGCTGCCTGCCAGCCCCCAGCGCGGGTGGAGGAATATTGCATCCAGACGATCTTCCCAGGTGATGGCTTTAGAGCGGTGGCTTACCCGGGCTGAACTGGCGAATAAATTGGCGGCACGGTGATGCCGGTCTGCGGCCACTTCATCGGCCAGTGTGCGCGGCAGATCATCATCAGCCTTTTCACGAATCAGATCGAAGGCATTTGCCAGAGCCGGAAAGTGGTAGTTCAGTTCAGAGGAGAAATAGTGATCCGACTGCATTAGCTGCATCATCAGGAATGTCCGGGGAACCCGGAAGGCATCATGCAGTTCAGGCGTATCCAGTGCCTCATGCAGTTGCAGTGACCAGGCAGAGATATGTTCACCCGCAGGCTGCGGGATCGGGCAGGCACTGCTGCGCACGGCTGCAACTGCCTGCTCAAAAAGTGTGGAGATGCCGAGCCCCTTGGTGGCGGTCATCGGAACAACAGGGACACCCAGCTCTCTCTCCAGAGCTTCAATATTGATTGATACACCCTTACGCCGTGCCTCATCCATCATATTGAGGCCGATCACCATCGGCAGGCCCAGTTCAATCAACTCCAGTGTCAGTTCCAGATGCCTGCCCAGCGTGCTGGCATCTACCAGATGGATCAGAACATCGGGTCGGGAAAACGGAGCGGGAGGGAGATCACCCTCATGGGCGGAGACCAGCGGACGGCTATCACCCCAGAGGAGGTATTTCAGACCCTCCAGATCATCGTCATGGAGATTGTGCAGTGCGTGGATGGCCGGAAGATCGACCAGCTCGGCCTCATCCATGCCAATCTGAACCGTACAGCGCTTATAGGCACTCTCCGTTCCGACCAACTGTCCACGATCAATACTGGTACTGGCTACCGCATGAAAGAGTGTGCTTTTGCCGCTGTTGGGCTGACCGACCAGCGCAATACGCAGGCGGTTGCTGCCATGGTAGAACGGACCGGATAGCGGGATAGTCTCTTCGATGTTGCCGGAACTGTTGATAAAGTCACCTCTTCAGGCGGAAATATGCGCCAGGAACCATCTTTTGCAATATATGGCTTAACAGGTGGTGATGCCCATGGCCGGTTGATCAGAGAGTTTTAAAAAGCGGATCAGCCCCGGAGCTCATCTCTCTTCAGGTGACAAGGCACGAATATTGACTGCATGAATGGTCGGGCCAAAGAGTTTTTCCAGTGTTGTATAGACCATGCGATGACGCTGAACGCGGCTTTTTCCTGTAAAACTTTCTGATACGATCTCCACAGAGAAGTGACCGCCGCCATGCTCTTTTGCGCCGGCATGGCCGGCATGTTTCCAGGAGTCATCAATAATTTCGAGTGCTGTCGGTTGAAACTGCTCCTCCAGCAATGCCCTGATCTGCTCTGCCCGACTGCTCATTGATCTTCTTTGGGCCGGTAGAGAATAATGATCTTGCCAATGTGATGTACCAGTTCGGCACCTGTCTTCTCAGCCAGCAGAGCACCACTCTTAAGGCGTGCATCACGGTCACCCTGCTGAACCTGAACCTTGATCAGTTCGTGGGTGTTCAGGGCAATGCCGGTCTCCTGAATCACACCTTCGCTGATGCCATTTTGCCCAACCCTGATAACCGGGTTGAGGTGGTGTGCCTTTGCCTTGAGTGCTTTGCGTTGTTTTGATGTCAGGGACATGGTTACCTCCGGAGGTGTGAATGCTATCAGGGCCTGACTGTAATGGTATCAAATATGCTGCTGAATATGCTATTGTGGAGGCCATGCTGAACTCCCCATTCCGGATGTCGTTGTCCTGTAGAAAAGATCGGATATAGTAGCCCGATGCCGCTGCAAAACGACCATTCGGTGCAAACCGATTCAACCCATACAGAGATAGCTCAGGAGCTTCCTCCGCGCTTTCCTATCCGCTGGCGCTGGACCATGCTGGTGGGCTTTGCAGTGATGCTGGCGGTGCTGGCACTCTCACTGGTAATTCTGGATATGGAACGCGAAGCATGGCTGAAGAATCAGGAGACACAGGCTGAAGTACTGGTGGACCGGCTGGGCGATGAGCTGAAGATACCGATGCTGATTGGGAGCAGTGCCGAAATTGAGCTTATTATCGAAGGAAAGAAAGGATTTCTGGCCAAGGTGCCCGATGTACTCGG
>WSZY01000038.1 GCA_013139875.1 Mariprofundaceae bacterium
AACCCTGCCAATCCACGCTGATCAGGCTCCTGCACATCACGCCATTGAGATTTTCCTCGCTATAGGCCTCCTTGAGCAACTGCATATACGAGGCAAACTGACCGGTTGAAATCAACATGCTGCCGAAGCGTTTAATAGGCATGTTGGTGATGGTAAAGAGATGATTGAAGGTAACACCGAAGCGAATGCTTAACTCCCGCTTGTATGTTGCCTCCAAATCCTGTTGTGATGGAGGCAGGCTCGGGCCCTGCGGGTTATAGACCAGCGTCAGCAGCAGGCCTGAATCATCCCGGCCATATCCCATCACATTGAGTTTTTTCAGTGCATTGATGCTTGCATCAAATACACCTGTGCCGCGTTGTGCATCGACATTATCACTCAGGTAACAGGGTAGCGATGCCGCCACTTCAACGCCCTGCTCTGCCAGGAACTCTGCCAGACCCTCATACCCCTCTTCCTCAAGGATGGTCAGATTGCAGCGATCAATCACGCGTATGCCGAGTTTTCTGGCCTCACGCACCAGATATCTGAAATGAGGATTCATTTCGGGTGCACCACCGGTCAAATCCAGTGTTTTTATTTTTTTGGCATGTAGATAATCGAGCACGGTATGAATTGTCTTTTCATCCATGATCTCTTTTCGTCGGGGGCCGGCATCCACATGACAGTGCTGGCAGGTCTGATTACAGAGATATCCCAGGTTAACCTGTAGCGTCTCAACGCTCTCCCGATAGATGGCCGGGAAACTGCTCTCTTTCAGCCGTGGTAGTGTTGCATGCATTTTCTATCTCTCTTTTTAACCGGAATGAGCTGGAAGAGTCGAATATAACCGGCCTTTCTTACAACGGGAATGCTTCTGATCATTTCACCAGCCTAGAAACATATTGCACCGATTGCCAAGCATCGTAATATCCACCTCCGAGGAGAAACCTATGACCGCAGTTGAAAATCTCAAAAAACAGATCGCCGATGGCCATTCACTTGCCCGTGCCAACCTATCCGGCATGGATTTGTCCGGTATGAACCTCTCCGGCGTCAATCTGACCGGAGCCAATCTGTCGAACTGCAACTTAAGTGGCACAAACCTCAAAAACGCACAGCTGGGTGCTGCAAACCTGAAGGGAGTAAATCTTAAAGGTGCAAACCTTAAAGGTGCACAGCTTGAACTTTCTGTAGACGATCTGCTGCACCAGATCGGTAATGCGCAGAATCTTGCAGGTTATTGTCTCCCGGGAAGAGACTTTTCCGGCCTTGATCTTTCAGGTGCCCGTTTGGCAGGTGCTAATCTGTCAGGTTGTAACCTGAGGGGTACAGACCTTCGCGGTGCCTATCTCTATGAAGCCGACCTCTCGGACACAGATCTGAGTGATGCCGACCTTCGTGGTGCACAACTTCGCCGTGCCAACCTGACCGGTTCGATCCGGATCAATGCCAAAATCAGGAAATGGGCCATGAAAGGTGCCTACATTGCAGGCGCAACCGCCTACATGGATGAATAATTATGAATGAATTGACTCGACTGCTGCAGTTACAAATGTGGCAAGTCAAGGCAGGAGGAGTGAAGTTTGGCTGTCTCAAACGAACAACGAATAACGCTGAATTGCCGCATTTGGGGGTGCAGAGATGAACAATGTACAGGCTCTGCCGGGCACTTTCCCGCTGCATGAAGACAAAAATTTTATTACCGAAAGCGAATGGGTGATTCTTAAGCTTCTCTGCCGCCCCGTAGATGAGCTTGGGGAGACTGATGCCGAAGAGCTCTCTCAGGCCAGTGGTGGCCAGCTTAAAGTAGAGCGTGCAGGCGAGCTGATCCGTATTGTACAGGTCAAATCACTTCCCGGTCTGGGTAGCTGGATTGCACGCCTGATGGCAGAGGTCGGGCTTGATATTGAGCAGGTTAAGAGCCTCCCTGCAGATGAGATCATGAACCTTATCAATGAACGTTCCGGCTATCCGCTCTGCAATGATGCAACGGTCCGGGCACTTTCCGATCTGCAACTGCAGTGGAAAGGCCTGAATATTTAACACAGGATAAAATAACTGATGACTGAACGTATTCTGATCACCGGCGGTGCCGGTTTTATCGGCTCCAACCTTGCTGCAACGCTGATTAAACGGCCGAACACCGATGTGCTCATTGCTGATGACTTCTCTTCCGGGGACTGGCGCAACCTTATTCATGTGGATTGTGAAGTTCGTGCCGCCGATTGTGATGATTTTGATCTTCTGGATGATATTGCAGCCGGCAAGTTTACTGCGGTGATGCATCAGGCAGCCATTACCGATACAACCGTAATGGATCAGCGGCTGATGGTGGAGGTCAATACCAATGCCTTTGCCTCCATCCTTGAAGCAAGTGCAAAATCCGGAACCCGTGTGGTCTATGCCTCTTCGGCAGGCACCTATGGCAACTCCGAAGCACCCAACAGAATCGGATCCGGCGAAGAGCCGGAGAACATCTATGGTTTTTCAAAGCTTGCCATGGATCGTGTAGCTGCACGCTGGTATGAGAAGCATCCCGCTTCAATTGTCGGGCTTCGCTATTTCAATGTTTACGGCCCGGGTGAGCACCATAAAAATGAGCGTGAAGGCAATAAAACCGCCTCCATGATTCTGCAGATGTACCAACGGGCCAAAGCCGGTGAACAGCTTCGCCTATTCAAGCATGGCGAACAGATGCGGGACTTTGTCTACATCCGTGATGTGATTGCTGCCAACCTTGCTGCACTTGAAGCACCCCGCTCGGGTGTCTGTAACGTCGGTTCGGGCAAGGCGCGCAGTTTCAATGATATTGTGGAAAATCTTGGCAAGCAGCTGGGGCAGAGCTTCGATGTTGAATATATCGACAACCCCTTCACCTTCTACCAGATGCATACCGAGGCAGACCTCTCTGAAAGCAAGGCGATCATGGGCTGGGAGCCCTCCTGGTCGCTGGAGAAAGGTATTGAGGACTACGTACAACTGCTTGAAAACGGCCATCGCGGCCCGGCGGAGACAGCATGAACAGATTAGCCACCCTTACACTCCTGCTCACCCTGCTTTTTTCCACTGCGGCATGCATGCGATATGAGATTCACCAGGGCAATGTGCTGAAAGATGACAGTATCTGGCTCGTCGAGGAGGGTGATTCGAAATTCCGGGTAGAGAGCCTGCTTGGTTCACCGGCCATCAAAGATGTTCTGCATCCGAACCGTGTTACATACGTTGAGGATCATCGAAATTCTGAGACTGATCCGGACAAACTGCGCAGGATCGATATCACCTATGATGATGCACTGCGTGTGAAAAAGGTTGAATTTTTCGGCTTTGATGAGAACTGATGGCTATTAAACAGCCGGGGACAACCTCTCACATTTCACTGCTGATCACCCTCTCCTGGTCACTGGTGATGGTGGTGACCCTGATTGGTGGTCATCTTGTGCTGGCATTTCTGGTCTACAGCAAGGTTACCGGTGGCAAAGGTATAGAGGAGGTGGCTGAATTCACTTCGCTGCCAACCTGGGCTCTCTGGCTCTCCGTTATTGCTGCCCTGGCACTGGATGGATGGATTCTTTATCACCAGCGCAAGGATCGGAAAAAAGCCCTTGAACGCTAGGGAATCACTAACTCACGCCGTAAACTTCACTCAGCCGCAGATGGCCTTCGCATATAGATACTGAAATCATTCTTCAGATAATCATCACGTAGCGTGCAATCCGGAGAGAGACTGCGGCAGTAACTCAGCACCTCTTCCGGCTGATGACTTTGAAGATCGGGCGCCCTCAGATGCCGGACATCCAGCAGATTAAAAGCCACGCCTTTGCGACAAAGCTCAAACATGCGCGCAACCGTTCGATGCGCATAGCTACCCTCATCGTGAAGCGGCTCGTTCAGTGCCCCGGAAAGAATCACCCAGTCAAAGCTCTGATTGGCAAATGTCATGTCGAACAGATCACCTTCAAAGAATTCTGCATCGGGATGCTGCCGTCTGGCCTCCGCCAAAAGATCGGGGGAAAGATCAATGCCGCTGTAATTCAGCGTCCCGTGCTGTTTTTCGAACCAGCCCTTGAAATCACCGAAGCCACAGCCGACATCCAATACCGATTCCCCGGATTCAATACCGATCTCAGCAAGGATGCTGAATCGGATCTCCTGAATCTCACGACTGCTCCAGTACAGGGCATTGGGATGATAGCCGTACCTTGTCAGGCTATCACGATGGCGATCTACAATTCGTTTGCGCTGCTCTTTTTTCATCTATTGAGAAGCTGTAAAAGCCGGTTATTTCGCCCCGAACAGCTCTTTAATACCACCAATCGCACCCAGGGTTGCCGTTGCATCGATCGGCATAAATACTGTTTTATCACCTTCACTGGCAGCTCCGATAGTATTGAGCGTATCCAAATAACGGATAGCAAGCAGATATTGACTGAAGCCCTGCTCACCGAGTGCTTCCTTGAGTTTATCGAGCGCAGCTTTTTCACCATCAGCCTCAAGGATGCGTGCTTGCCGGTTACCCTCGGCCACCAGAATCGAAGCCTGTTTCTCACCTTCAGCCTTTAGAATATCCGATTGGCGTGAACCTTCTGCTTCCAGAATAGCGGCACGTTTATCACGTTCTGCCCGCATCTGTTTTTCCATAGCCGCCTGCACTTCGCCGGGTACATTCAGGTCCTGCACTTCCACACGTTTAACCTTAGCACCCCAGTCATCAGCAGCTTCATCCAGCGTAATCTGCAAACGCG
>WSZY01000001.1 GCA_013139875.1 Mariprofundaceae bacterium
TGCTCTACAAGGTTGAAGATCATGAGCATAAGGTGGGCCGCGGAGACCGCTCGCATGCGGGGATTGAGCCCTACCTGACTGATCAGTGGTATGTAGCGATTCAGGAGCTGGCAGACCCTGCCATTAAGGCAGTTGAGGATGGTGAAATCCGCTTTGTTCCACAGCACTGGGAGAAGACCTATTTCGAGTGGATGCGTAATATTCAGGACTGGTGTATTTCACGCCAGCTCTGGTGGGGTCACCGTATTCCTGCCTGGTATTGTTCGGATTGTGAGCATATTACAGTAGATCGTGGCACGCCGGAGTGTTGTGGTGGCTGTGGCTCCAAACAGATCAGGCAGGATGAAGATGTGCTTGATACCTGGTTTTCATCAGGTCTATGGCCGTTCTCAACACTTGGCTGGCCTGAAAAGACCAGAGAGATAGAGGATTTCTACTCCACCAATGTACTGGTAACCGGATTTGATATTATCTTTTTCTGGGTCGCCCGCATGATCATGATGGGCATGAAGTTCACCGACAGAGTTCCATTCAAAGATATCTATATCCACGCCCTGATCCGCGATGCTCAGGGGCAGAAGATGTCCAAGTCCAAGGGTAACGTCATTGATCCTCTTGAGATCATTGATCAGTACGGTGCCGATGCACTGCGCTTTACCCTGGCTCACATGGCAACGCCGGGTCGCGATGTGAAGATGGATGTGAAACGCATCGAATCCAACCGTAACTTTATGAACAAGATCTGGAATGCAGCACGTTTTGTGTTTATGAATCGTGGCGATGCTGTGGTTGACAGAGCTGTGAAACCAAAATCCGATGTGAATCGCTGGATACTGTCCGAGTTGAATGCGACTGCCCGTGAAGTGGAGAAGGCCCTGACCGAATACCGCTTTAACGAAGCGGCGGGTGCACTCTATAACTTTATATGGGGAACTTACTGCGACTGGTATGTGGAAGCGGCCAAAGTATCGCTCTACAAGGGTAGTGAGGCTGAGAAGAGTGAAACTCAGACCGTGATGCTGACAGCCCTGGATGGCTGGCTGCGACTGTTGCATCCGATCTGCCCGTTTATTACCGAGGCACTCTTCCAGGAGCTGCATGGACCGGACGAACGACTGGTGATTTCAGACTGGATCGGTTCCTATGAGAGTGATGATCAGGCTGTTGCACGGATGAATCGGGTTATGGAGGTGGTTTCGGCCATCCGTTCGATTCGCGGTGAGATGAATGTTTCACCGGGCAAAAAAATTATGGCACAGATTGCCGCCCCGGATGCGGTTCGTGCCGAACTTGAAACTCAGCAGAGGACACTGATGAGCCTGGCACGGCTGGAGTCACTTGAGTGGTTGCCGGAAGGGGCCGAGGTTGAAGGTGCTGCGGTGGCACCGATGGCTGATGCCACACTGTTTTTACCGTTAGCCGGACTGGTTGATGTAGCAGAAGAGCTGGCACGTATTGAGAAGAATCTTGCCAGAGCCGGGAAGGATGTGGCATCGCTTGAAGGGCGGCTCTCTAATCAGAAGTTTGTCGATTCTGCTCCTGAAGCAGTGGTTGCCAAAGTTCGAACCGATCTGGATGAAAACAGGGCTAAACTGGAAGAGCTCAAAGCAGCCAAAGCACGTTTAGAAGAGATTTGATTTGTTAGATACGCCAAAGGTTTCCTGCCTTTGGCTTGCAGCGCTTCAGGAAAAACGCGGTTTCCCTGAAGCTTACGAATCCTGATCGGATTCGCCCGCCATCCCTGGCGTGGTGGGCGTGATAGATAACTGTTTGAGGTCGCGACCCTCCACCCATGGACGGGTGGCGAGCGAACAAAGTGAGCTCGTAAATGAAGGCGGACAAATCAGCATGATAGCTGATTTGGAAGGGTTTTAGACCATCCAAAGGTGAGAGCCCATGGATGGGCTCGAATCACATGCGCCGCCGGAATGTATATAAGCAAAAGGCAGGACAGCCTTTTGCGAAGGAGAACAAATTGCCGAGTTTTGATATTGTATCCGAGATTGATATGCAGGAGATGGATAACGCCATCAATCAGGTGAAGAAAGAGGTTGCCACGCGTTATGACTTTAAAGGTAGTGGCACCTCCATCGAACTGGCTGATGATGGCATCGTTGTGGTCGGTGATTCAGATAACCGCATCAATACAGTGACAGAGATTCTGCGTGCCAGAATGGTGAAACGGAAGCTGGATTCCAAATGCCTTGAGTATGGGGATATGGAAGATGCCAGCGGCAGCAGTAAACGGCAGAAGATTACCATCAAACAGGGTGTCAGCAGTGAGTTGGCCAAAAAGATTGTAAAGCTGATTAAGCAGGAGAAGATGAAGGTGCAGGCTGCGATTCAGGGAGAGCAGGTACGTGTGACCGGCAAGAAACGGGATGATCTTCAGGCTGTTATGACTCTGGTTCGGGGTATGGATGCCGACCGCCCATTGATGTTCAATAATTTCAGGGATTGATTACTTTTGGCTATTCATGTGAGACAGGCTACATTAACAGCCATAAAACTATTGATAGTGGAGGGCTTCATATGAAGCGGAGGGTTAAATCAGCAGGCGAAAAGAGAAGCCAGTTGAACAGAAAAAAAATCTGGCTTCTGTTGTTGAGAAAATGGAATCTGAAGAGGTTAAGAAGGCGCTTGAGAATGACTCAACACTTGAGTTGATTGCGCGCGGAGATACTGCAGTTCTCCCTCAACTGGCCGCGGCAAGGCCGGCCAATCAGCTGGACACCACACCACTCGATCTTGATGCCATTATTGAAGATGTGGCGCATGTGATTGCGACAACACCGGATTACTACAAATGCATTATGTTTACCGATCTGGTCGGTTCCACCCAGTACAAACGCGATATGGGGCATACCAAGGGGTTTATGCGTAACCGCATGTTCTGTGATATCTGTGAGCAGGCTGTGATCAGGAACAACGGAACGGTGGTAAAGCGGCTGGGTGATGGTGTGATGGCAGTGTTTGAGACGGCTATCGACTCGGTCCTGGCAGCAATGTTAATGGTGAGCAGTATCGATAACGACAGGAAAAAGCTGAAAAAGATTGTTGGCAAAATGGATTGCCGGATTGGAATTACCTGCGGTTATGTGAAGGAAATTCCGGGAGTAACCAAGGATTATATCGGCCATGCGATGGATAAAGGTGCCCGGATTGAGGGGATTGCCAAGACCAACCAGGTACTTATCGATGAGATTGTCTATGGCCTGATCCATACAAAGATTCGTGACTA
>WSZY01000108.1 GCA_013139875.1 Mariprofundaceae bacterium
ACGTGACTCATGGAACAGAAATCATCGACTGATCAACTTCAGAAGCTCAGGCATCTTTTCCAGTGCCGCATCCCGACCACGTTCAACTTCCTGGTCGGGGTTCGAGAAATCATGCCACTGGGTAAACCCGACCAGAGGTTCAATTAATACATCGGCAAACTCTTTTTTATACTGCCGAAGATACAGTGACTTAATTTGTGTTGCCCAGTCAATCATACCGATCACATGGCTCGGCTCTTTGCCCGGATGAGGGCGTGCACCAACATTGACCGCCACCACCGGCTGTCCCGCACGGGCGATCATCTTTGCCTCCTTGGCAGGAAGCTCGCTGGCAAGTGCCCCGTCAACATAACGACTGCCATTAATCTCTACAGGATCAAAAATGCCGGGGATCGCCATACTGGCGGCAAGAGCCCTGCCCAGATTCCCTTTGGAAAAGAGGTGGCAGTCTCCTGTCGGAAACTGTACGGATGTAACATAAAGAGGGATTTTGAGTTCGGAAAACAGTTTGGCTTCACTCAGCTCCTCAACCATCCCGACAAGAGTATTCAGATCCCCCACAGCAATATCTGTGGCAGCACGCGTATAAAGAATGGACTGACGGGCTGCGGCAGTCAGGCGTGAGAGCCAGCTGGCATCCTCCATCTCGGCACCTTCAATCAGAGGGATATTGAGCTGTCCGAATGCTTCGGAATCAAGATATTGGTAAACCCGCTCCCGAACCAGTCGGGCATCCGGTCTGTGGGCATACATCGCCCCGAACAGTGCGCCAATACTGGTCCCGACGATAGCAGAGGGTTTAAGCTTGTGTTCCTCCAGCACCTCCAGCACACCCAGATGTGCCAGGCCGCGACCACCGCCACCGCCCAGGGCAAGCACAAAGTCATCCGACTTGTGAAAACGTTTGATCAGGTTGGCAAACAATTCTACTCCTCCGGCAGCCTGGCCACCTCGATGAGACTGGAGCATAACAGCTCTACCTCATCTGTCGAAAGTCCCCACGACTCCTTACCACGCAGGAAGAAAACATCGACAACCCGTTCGCCGAATGTGGAGATGGCGGCTCCACGAATATCGAAACCGAGCTCGCTGATTTTGTCCGACAACTGCGCCAACAGGCCCGGCCTGTCCGCAGCGGCCACTTCGATGGCAGTCTGGCGGCTCGATGCATGCGGCAGCTCACGAACACGAGCCGCCACCTCACGCATAAGAAGTGTTGGCCTGCATCTGGGAATGTTGGGGCGCACATTCATATCATCACTCTCCAGCAGCTTGCTGATTCGCCCCTTCAGCCGTTGGAGATCCTGCTGCCGGGTCATTACATCACCTTCGCCGTCCTGAATATGAAACAGGTCAAGAACCCTGCCATCAAGCAATTCATAGGCCTGTGCCGCTACCACATTGATGTGGCCCGACGCAATACAGCCTGTCAATGCAGCAAAGATTCCTGAGCGTGCTCTGGCAACCACCATCGCCATCGTCTCTCCATTTACCTCATCGGTAAACAGATCCACCCCGTCACCCCCTTCCGAACTCAGCAGTAGTGAGCCTAACGGATAGAGCTGACGCGGTGGAAAATGCATGATACAGCGCCATGGCAGCACCTTGAGTATGCCTTCCATGGCAGCACGTTCTTTTCCGGCTTTGGCGAGCGTGCTCTCCAGCCGGGTCTCAATACGCTGTTTAAGTGCCTCGCCCTCAATGCCTTCACCCATCAGCAACTGCAGGGTGGAGTGATAGAGCTCACGGAGCAGTGCGCCCTTCCAGTCATTCCAGACACCCGGCCCCACGGCCGAAATATCGGCGACTGTAAGCAAAAGCAGATAGTTGAGCCGCTCACTGTCACCGACTCTGTTGGCAAAACCACGAATCACTTCAGGATCAGAGAGATCAGAGCGCTGAGAAAGAACAGCCATGTAGAGGTGTTCACGCACCAGCCAGGAGACCAGCTCCGTCGCATCCCGGTTAAGTCCGATACGCTGACAGAAACTGCGGGCCATCACCTCGCCATTCTCCGAGTGGTCCCCGGAGACACCCTTGGCAATATCATGAAAAATAAGTGCAATATAGAGCAGTTCAGGACGCCGGATTTTATGACACACCTCATGCGCAAGCGGAAGCCGCCTGTCTCGCTGTTTATGAAACATGTTACGCGCCTCCCCGACAGCGCGGATGGTATGCTCATCCACCGTGTAGGCGTGGTAACGGTTAAACTGCCCCAGCCCTACCACTTCCCGGAATTCGGGGATAAAACGACCGAGAACCCCGGTATCATTCATCTCTTTCAATGCCCATGCAACATTCCGCCTATCTCTCAGGATCGCCAGAAAAGCACTGTGCGCTTCGGGGTCAGCACGGAAATTATCATCAATCAGCAGCACATCGGCACGAATCTGCCTGAGTGCAGCACTGGAGAGTCTGCGGTGATCCTTCTGCGCCACATGAAACACTCTCAAAAGCCGGAGTAGATCCTGTTTGAACACTTGGTTGTTCTCAATACCGACGCGCTGCCCCTCAAGCGTAAATCCATCACCAATACCGTGGGTCAGTGAAAAAAGCTGTGGATGCAGCCGCTCCTGAAAATGCAGCAGCAGCATACTGGTCACTCGCACGACTCTTCCCACATGGCGGAAGTAATCTTTCATGAAGACTTCCACGGCAGGCCGCTGACCAACCTCTCCGTAACCCAGCTTTCCAGTCAATGCCGCTTGCTGCTCAAAACCAAGTCGATCACCGGCACGCCTGTTCTCCAGATGCAGACCAACACGGCAGCGCCAGAGAAACTCCTGAGCTTCCATCAGCTGATCATGTTCAACCTGGGAAATAACCTGCTCATCCACAAGCTCTTTCACATCAGAGCTGTGCCAGGCCTTGGCAATCCAGAAAATAGCCTGGATATCACGCAGGCCTCCCTGCCCCTCTTTAATGTCCGGTTCCATCAGAAAAGCGGTGCCACCGGTACGTTGATGGCGTGCTTTCAACTCTGCGAACTTTGCTTCCACGAATGCTTTACGGCGTTTTTTAAAAAAAACTTTCAGCTTATCCTGAATGTTTTCGTAGAGTTCACCATTTCCACAAAGAAGTCGCGACTCCATGGCAGCCGTTGCAGAGTTCCAATCCTCTTTCAGGTGGCTCATGGTCTCTTTGACAGAGCGTACGGCGTGGCCAAGTTTTATATTCAGATCCCACAGGGCGTAGAGAAAGGTCTCAATCTCCTTTTCAAGCTCTGATGAAAGCTGCTCAGGAACCAGAAACCAGATATCCCAGTCCGATTGTGGCGCCAATTCACCACGCCCATATCCACCAACGGCAACCAGATCCACCACAGCAGCTGCATGCGGAGCACTCTCCTGCCAGAGCCTGGCAAGCAGAGTGTCAACACCATTGCACATGTGCTGCACCAGCAATTCACCACTGCTCCCGGCATCAAACATTTCACACGTCTGATCATGCAGGTTTTTCAGTTCCTGCCTGGCATCACCCATCAATCTTCTCCATTGAAGCGGTTTTTTAGCCGGCTAAGAATATTCAGTGCATCAATGGGCCGCAGTTCATCCAGATTAATAAGTTCAATCTCTTCCGACAGAGCCTGCAGACGCAGACTCTCCGCATCCTGTTTGCGTCGCTCTGCCTCGGCAAAAAGGCCAAGCTGCGGATGGCCTCTCTCGGCATGCAGTTCCGACTCGTGCTCAAGCCTGAAAAGATGCTCACGCGCACGTCGCACCACATCAGGTGGCAGCCCCGCCAACTGAGCCACTGCAACACCATAAGAGCGGTCTGCTGCATCTTCGATCACCCGGTGCATAAAAATCACCTGACCATTCCACTCACGTACCGTGACAGAGGCGTTGAAAGCCTGCTCGAAGTCATCGGGAAGTTCAGTCAGCTCATGATAGTGGGTGGCAAACAGCGTCAACACATCATCGGCACTGATCAGCTTCTCCGCTACGGCCCAGGCAATGGCCAGACCCTCCCAGGTGCTTGTACCACGACCGATCTCATCGACGATCACCAGAGAGCGTGGTTCCAGCTGGTTGAGGATGGCAGCTGTCTCCATCATCTCCACCATGAACGTAGAACGCCCGCTTGCCAGTTCATCACCTGCACCGACCCGGGTAAAGATACGCCTGGTCAATGGAATGCGGGCACTCTCTGCAGGCACGAAACAACCGGTATGAGCCAGCCAGACAATCCATGCAACCTGCCTCATATAGGTGGACTTTCCTCCCATATTGGGGCCGGTCAGCAGCATGAACCGGCGTGACTTCAGATCCATCTCCGTATCGTTGGCAACAAAGGGGTCACCACTCAGGCACTGCTCAACCACAGGGTGCCGGCCCGCCTCAATCTTCATGCTGCGGCCGGCATGAATGTCAGGCCTGCTGTAGTGATACTCGATGGCAATGTGGGCAAAACAGCAAAGCACATCAAGCATGGCCACACTCCGTGCTGCCGCCTGAATGGATGCCGCCCGGGAAGAGACCTGCTGCCGAAGCTGATTGACCAGCTCCTCCTCGCGAGCCATCGCCGCATCTTTGGCACCAAGAATCTCGGACTCGAACTTGTGCAGCTCGTCGGTAATAAAGCGCTCTGCATTGACCAGCGTCTGTTTTCTTACGTACTCCGGTGGTGCATCCGCTGCCTGCACCTTCGATATCTCAATAAAATAACCGAACACCTTGTTGTACTTAACCCGCAGGTTCGGCAATCCGGTGCGTGCTCTCTCTTTTGCCTCATAATCACGTAGCCAGTCACCGGCATCTTTTGCCAGGCCTCGAAGACGATCCAGCTCAGCATCAAACCCCTCTCTGACCACACCGCCATCACGAA
Source organism: Mariprofundaceae bacterium (assembly GCA_013139875.1). Classification (GTDB taxonomy): domain Bacteria; phylum Pseudomonadota; class Zetaproteobacteria; order Mariprofundales; family Mariprofundaceae; genus WSZY01. The sequence continues at coordinate 4,831 of WSZY01000108.1, forward strand.
ACATGGCCGGTGGTGTTTCAACAACAGCACTATCCAGCATGGCAGCCAGCGACTCCAGGCCACCCAGTGCAGGCAATATATCCGAGAAGAGACCACTCCGATCACCCAACAGTGCCGGAAGCCCGGGCAGCGCCAGCAGGCTCTCTACCAGACCGCGATAGTCCCGGGGGGCAGCCCTGAGCAATACAATCCGTGTCAGCATCCGCTCCATGTCGCGAATCTGTTTCAGAGCATCACGAAGCCCGGTCAGGACCTCGCGGTCGCCTATCAGGCTCTCAACACCATCCTGACGTGACGTGATAGCCTGCACATCTGCCAGGGGATGGTCGATCCACTCCCGTAACAGCCGTGCCCCCATGGGCGTTACTGTTTGATCAATGACATGAATCAATCCTGCTTTCGGATCGCCTGCCAGTGAGCTGTAGACCTCAAGATTTTTGCGTGAACGGGCGTCGACCCTCATGCCCCGGACCTTCTCATGAAAAACGGGGAGTGCCAGATGTTCAAGATCACACTTCTGTGTCTGATCGAGATAGACGAGAAGCGCTCCAACGGCTGCGGCAACAGCTTCGTGAGCCTCAAGATTCAATGCCTGCCAATCCGTGATTCCGAAACGCTGTTGCAACTGCTCCCGCGAAACATCCGAAGAAAAACTCCAATCTCCCGGATGATAAGCCTGGCATCCGCAGGCCACCTCATCAGTTGACCGGATCAGCAGCTCTGCCGGATTCAGCACACTAAGCCGCTCCTCAAGCTCCCCGTCACCCTGCCCCTCAAACAGCCTCCACTGGCCGGATGATAGATCAAGCGAGGCCATACCCCACTTCTCACCCTGTCGATGTAACGCAGCCAGCGGCGCACTACGCTCCTGATGCAGCAGCTCGGACTCGGTGATGGTTCCCGGTGTTACGACACGCACCACATCACGCCTGACAGGCCCTTTTTTACCATCAGGTGCCTCCATCTGCTCACAGATAGCCACCCGTTTGCCGGCCGCGACCAGCCGGGCCAGATAACCATCGGCCTGATGCCATGGAACGCCAGCCATCGGAATGTCGCTGCCGTTGGCTTTTCCACGCTTTGTCAGTGCAATATCAAGAATTGCTGACGCTTCGATGGCATCTTCAAAAAACATCTCATAAAAGTCGCCCATACGATAAAAGAGCAGACAATCCGCGTACTCTCCCTTAATGGAGAGGTACTGCTGCATCATGGGTGTATGGGGGGAAGCATCCGCCTTTTTTGCCATGATCGGTAAACTAGTGAAGCTGTGAAAAAGTATCCATAGGTGGGTGTTTTTATTGATTCGGCTTCAGGCTTCCTGCCTTTTGCTCTTATCGCTCCGCAAGAGAGGGTGCCCTGGGGTACATCCATGGGTTGATGGTCTCAATACTATTTGTTGGGTGCACCCTGTCCGCACACGGATGTGCGGCTTTAGTAAGCATCACGGATTTCGCAAAATTCGTGATGCGTCAAAGACCGAGACATGGAAGTCGAGGGCGTATCAAAAAAAGGTGGCCCGGCAGCATACAGAAAGGAGGGGAAGGGAAGGGGTATTCTGCACACCAACCGGGCCTAAAACCGCCGCAGGTAAACCCGCATTGGTTTTATCTTGTCGAAAACGATCACTAACACTATAGCAGCTAATTTGGCAACGCGTCCAACCTAATGCGTTGCGACGCCTTTTCGATGCTATTCGATCACTCGTTTTATAAAACTGTCCCTACAATGAAAAAGCCGATCATATCCGGCTCCCTCCGAATCTGAACCTTAGCAACTGCTCCACCCTATGTCACACATATGTTTTAGGGTTAATTCAATCATCTGTCCAGTGCTGCCGCATCAATCTCTGACGGCAGCCCTCACCGGAGCAAAGCTCTGACGGTGCTGCTCACACGGGCCATACTCGCGCAGGGCATCCATATGAACCCTGGTTCCGTAGCCTTTATGCTTCGAGAACTGATAGGCTGGAAAACGATGATCGATGTAGTGCATCAGACGATCCCGCACCACTTTGGCCATGATTGATGCCGCCGCAATCTCCTGTACTTTATCATCCCCTCCGATCACTGCGGAGACAGGCAGAGACATATCAGGGCAGCGATTACCATCCACCACAACCTCTGAAGGCCTGA
>WSZY01000146.1 GCA_013139875.1 Mariprofundaceae bacterium
GGCTGCACATAAATAGCCCGCACCCGCTATTGTGGCGCTCTTTCAGCAGATCAAGGATATGCGCACGTCCCATGGCATCCAGGCCACTCATGGGCTCATCCAGAATCATCCAGTCTGGATTTCCAGCGAGGCAAAATGCAATGGCAGTCCGCTGGCGCATCCCCTTTGAAAAAGTGTGAATCTTCTTTTCCCAGGCTTCCCGTTTCAGGCCAACCGCATCCAATAGTGCCCTGGCCTTTTCAATATCATTTTCACCGCGCATACGGCAGGCAAATGAGACGACCTGCAAGGCCGTCATGTCTACCGGCAAATATGGCTGCTCGGGCAAAAAACTGATTAACGATGAGTCCTCTGCTTCGACCCTTCCACTGCTGGCTTTTACAAGGCCAACGATAATTTTTATCAGTGTGCTTTTTCCTGCCCCATTGATACCAAGCAGTCCATATATTTGCTTCCGATCCAGTGAATATTCGACATTGCTCAGAACAGGTTCGCCTCGAATATACTCCTTGGATATACCAATCAGTTCCACGTGTTATCTCCTCACTTCAGAATTAAAAAAGAGGGCGGAGATAAACTCCGCCCTCCTTTAAACACTTAACACAGAATGTTGCTCTGTATTACAGGACAGCTCCTGCGACAGGTGCCTGGCCAATAACGAAGTCAGTACCTTCTACACCGACGCCGGTTTCAGTAACCGATGGTGTTCTATTCGTAGCCCCATAGACAAGATTACCACCGGTATGCTTGGAGCCGATGCCGTAGTTACCAGCAGTTGCCGTGGCGCCGATGCCGACACCTTTGGAGTTGTTCCAGTATTGAGACGTAGCTCCACCACCAAATATGATCAGATTATAGCTGCTTGCAGCGGGCCCCTGAACAGCAACGGCTGCGGGATATTTATAGTAGTCAGTGTAAAAAGCTTCAAAAATGGTCACACCATTTTTTGAATCAGAAGCGGCTGCTGAGTTGAATGCCTTAATACGGTATGCGGCAAACTGCGGGATCGCAATGGCTGCCAGAATACCGATAATGGCTACCACGATCATCAGTTCGATCAGTGTAAAGCCCTTTTCGGATTTTTTATTGTTGATAAGATTCATCATAATTCAATTACTCCTAGTTGTAATATTCATACATAAAATTTTGGTTCTCCGTTCCATGGTTGGAGATGCCAATAACCAGGTTAACGCAAGGCTGATGCCAAAAAGAGACGTTGTGCTATAAGGGTTTCAGGGCGGCTATGACAATAAGTGTCACATTAATCCTGCCCCTATGCGTCAGGCTTGGCTGGAATTTCCTTGCTGTAGCGTGCCAGATAGAGGCCCTGGAGCAGCATAAAGCTGAGGGTCAGCCCCATCAGGCCGAAGAGTTTGAAGTCTACCCATGTATCGGTGTCATAATTATAGACCACGTAGAGGTTGATAAATCCCAGGGCGATGAAGAAGAGCGCCCAGGCACTGTTGAGATTGCGCCAGATCACTCGCGGCAGCTCAAGCTGTGAGCCGAGCATGCGTTGAATGAATGGCTGTTTGCCGATGAACTGACTACCAATGAATGCCACACCGAAAAGCCAGTTAATGACGCTTGGTTTCCATTTAATAAACATCTCATCCTGCAGCAGGAGGGTTGCACCACCAAAGAGTGAGACCAGCACCAGCGTGATCAGGTGCGACTTCTCAAACCGCCTGTGTATTGCCCAGTGTCCCATGGTCTGAACAAAGCATGCAATAATCAGTATGGCCGTAGCCACATAGATATCATACGTCTTATAGGCGATGAAAAAGAGAACGACAGGAAAGAGGTCAAACAGAAACTTCATGGCGCCATGTAAGCATAGATGGCCTGACATGTGAAGTTGATTAAGAAAAGTTAACCACGGCATGACCCTTGGACAAAAAGGCTGGAGAACCGTTTGGACGGCTGCAAGCCGCCCGCAGGGTGAGAGGCATGGACGCCCCGAATTAAATCCCCGACGGGGGAGAGAGAAGAACTTAAAAGGGAAAGAAGCATATGTTTCGACACAGACAAACGCAGATGGTTTCTTCTATGCCTCTGTAGTTGAAAGTCTTCTCTTATGAAGAGATGGGAATGCCTGCGCGGGCAAGTTCATCGGCGCGCTCATTTTCAGGGTGGCCCGCATGGCCTTTGATCCACTGCCAGGTTACCTGATGTTTGGCGGCCAGCAGATCAAGCTCCTGCCATCTTTCAAGGTTGGAGACCGCTTTTTTCCCCGCCGTTTTCCACCCTTTCGTTTTCCAGTTGTGAATCCATTCGCTCATGCCCTGCACAACATACTTCGAGTCAGAGTGAATGGTGATATTGCATGGCCTGCTCAATGCTTTAAGTGCTTCAACGGCTGCCTGCAGCTCCATCTGCTGATTGGTGGTTGCATCTTCACCACCGGAGAGCTCCTTCTCGTGTTTCCCCATGCGCAGTAGTACACCCCATCCACCGGGGCCGGGGTTGCCGGAGCAGGCGCCATCGGTAAAGGCATGGACTTCAGGAAGTGATTTCATCTGCCAAGTTTA
>WSZY01000138.1 GCA_013139875.1 Mariprofundaceae bacterium
CATCAGGAAGATCTTCAGCAGTTGCCGAGCTCCGTACTGCAACTGCCAGTGGTGTCTCACCGTACTCGCCTGTCAACTCCGTGTAGGCGGCGATGATCTGCTTTTCCAGCTTGGGTGGCATGTTGGCATGGGCAATAATGTCACGAATATGGGATCCGCACCGGGCAAGTGCCCTTACATCACGGGTGTCGAGCCCCTCCAGTGTTGAGGCGATCTCACCCTTGAGCCCGTTATACTCCAGGTAGTACCAGTAGCCTTCTGCAGTGGTGGCAAATCCATTGGGAACTTTAATACCTTTGTCTGTCAGCTGCCGGCACATCTCACCAAGTGATGCGTTTTTGCCTCCGACGACCGGGACATCAGAGAGCTGAAGCTCATTAAAAAAGCGGATATATTTCATCTTCTGCTCCGAAAAAAAATACTCCGAAAAAAAACACTCCGGGAAAAAAAACGGTGAGACGGCACTGCTATTATAGGCGGATTTATTGTCGCTTGCTAATGAAGATCATCGGCGTCTGGTCTATAGTTGTATGGCACGCTTTATACCCGTGAACCCGGCCACTGTTTCTGCCGGCAGGCCCGTACTGTTTTCGGGTAGTGAAGGGGGTTGTCCGCAGGTTGTCCGGAGGTTTTCGAATGCAGATAGGTGTACCTAAAGAGATTAAGAATGGTGAGCATCGTGTTGCATTAACACCGCAGGGGGTTCAGGCGCTTGTCCATGATGGTCACCGGCTGGTTGTGCAGGCGGGCGCAGGTGTTGATAGTGGTTTTTCCGATGCTCTCTATCGCCATGCCGGCGCGATGGTCACTGAAAAGAGAGAGGATGCATGGGGCTGTGATCTGGTTGTCAAAGTGAAAGAGCCTCTTGCCGAAGAGTATCACTGTCTGAACGCCGGTTCCGGGCTGTTTACATTTCTTCATCTGGCTGCATTTCCTGAACTGACCCGGAAACTGCTTGATGCCGGGGTTCGATCTATTGGATATGAGACTGTTCAGCTTGAGCATGGCGGCCTTCCGATTCTTGCACCGATGAGCAAGGTAGCAGGCCGGGTTGCCATGCTGATGGCTGCAAGGTTTCTTCAATTCGGATCGTTTCACGGTCATGCGCTCCCGGATGTCCGGCATAAAGGGATATTGATGGGTGGCATCAAAGGCGTGGATGCATGCAGGGTGGTGATACTCGGTGGTGGCAACGTCGGCCGCCATGCCGCATATGTGGCAACAGGGCTGGATGCTGATGTGAGGGTGCTGGATCATAATGAGGCGTGTATCAGTCATCTGCATGCTCTGTTTGACGGCAGTGTTCAGGCAACTCTCTATTCGGAATCAGATCTGGGTCCGATCCTCTCTGAAGCGGATGTAGTGATTGGAGCGGCACTGATTCCGGGTGAGCATGCTCCGCAACTGATAACCGCAGAGATGGTCGAGTCCATGCAGAATGGAGCTGTTTTGATGGATGTGGCCATTGATCAGGGGGGTATCAGCGAGACCAGTCGGGTGACCTCCTATGATGAGCCTGTCTATGCAACAGCCGGAGTCATTCACAGCTGCCTGCCGAATCTGCCGGCTTCCGTGCCGAGAAGCAGTACGCAGGCGCTGGTTGCAGCATCACTTCCTTACCTGAAGATGTTGGCCGATGAGGGGATGGAAGTGGCCATTGAGAAGAGTGCTGCACTGAAAAGGGGCGTGAACACATGGGATGGAGAGATCCGGCATTCCGGTGTGCTGAAAGCATTTTCCGGAGAGTAGATATATGGGTGAAGCTGCTCTCCTGCTCCATACGAATTTGAATATGTGACCATTCGATGCAAGAAGCTTTAATGGAGCCATCAACTCGGCTATGATTCGGCTCCGGTGGGGAGGCTGTCAGCTTTCCCGTTTTTTTGTGAGTCTGATGCAGGTCAACACCGCTCGACAGAGTTCTTTTTTTATCAGGGAGCAGTATTTTTCATGCCACGCCGTACAGATATTAAATCCGTTATGATTCTGGGTGCCGGACCGATTGTGATTGGTCAGGCCTGTGAGTTTGACTACTCCGGTGTACAGGCATGTAAAGCTCTGAAGGAGGAGGGGTTCCGGGTTATTCTGGTCAACTCCAATCCTGCGACCATCATGACCGATCCCGAATTTGCCGATGCGACCTATATCGAGCCGGTAACATGGGAAGTGGTTACCAAAATCATCGAAAAAGAGCGTCCGGATGCGATTCTGCCAACCATGGGTGGCCAGACTGCACTCAATACAGCCCTTTCACTGAACAAACACGGTATTCTTGAGAAGTTTAATGTGCAGCTCATTGGTGCACAGCCCGACGCCATTGATATGGCTGAGGATCGCGAACGTTTTAAAGAGGCCATGGACAGAATAAACCTGGAGATGGCCCGTGGTGGCTTTGCACACTCGATGCAGGAGGCGCGGGAGCTGGCAGATGAGATTGGTTATCCGATCATTATCCGCCCATCGTTCACCCTCGGCGGGTCCGGTGGTGGCATTGCCTACAACCCCGGAGAGTTGGAGCAGATTGCAGCTTCGGGTCTGGATGCCTCACCTACCGATGAGATCCTTGTTGAAGAGTCGATTATCGGCTGGAAAGAGTATGAGATGGAGGTGATGCGTGATCACGCTGATAACTGCGTCATTATCTGCTCAATAGAAAATTTTGATGCCATGGGTGTGCATACCGGTGACTCTATTACCG
>WSZY01000199.1 GCA_013139875.1 Mariprofundaceae bacterium
CATCGACACCTCCGAATCTGAGCCGGTCTCCCCCCTTTAGCCATCGGACCACTCCTCCACGCGCCTCAACATGTCTGATTGCTTCTCCCATCGGCTTGTAGCTTCGGTTTTCAGGAATATCCGCAACCCACAACTCCCCGACACCACGCAGATGATCCAGCAAACGGCCTATGCCCCCTGCATGATCAGATTGGGCATGGGAGATAAGCACCACATCCGCATGCACCACCCCCTGATGCCTCAGGCCGTCAGCTACAATGGTTCCACCGTTGAAACGGCTGCCATACCTGCCCGGTGAATCAATAACCATCACCCTGCCATCGGGCATCGCCAGCGTTGATGCAGCCCCCTGCCCTGCATCCCACACCATTAACACCGGCACATCAGGGTAGCGCTCCGGAATCACCATCAACAGATAGAGTGACAGTGTTAAAACAGTGGATAGAAGAGCCCTGGTATAATATTGCCGGAACAGTAGAAAAATGGAGCCAATCATGCCGGCGGCGTAGAAGAGAGTCGCGTATATCGAAATATTTGGAATCCAGAGGTTTCCAGCCGGCCACGTTTTCAGCAGCGTTAGAAACCTGTCTCCTTCGGCAACCCCTGCCCCTGCCCATACAAACAGCTCCGTTGCAATACCGGCTGCCCCCATAAGTGCCAACAGTTCACCTGCAATCGAGAGAGGCAGGACATAGAGGCTATAGAGCGGCACAAGGAGCATGTTGGCAAGCAGGGTGTAAGTAGGAATCCTGCCAAATAGATCGGCTATGATTGGCAGTGTTGCCAGTGCTGCCACCACACTGACCCAGAAAAGTCCGGCAATCCATTTCCGGGCTTTTTGCCGGAGAGAAAGGTCGGGTTCATTCACTAAACGGCTACTCCAGATCAGCAGTGCCGTTACCGCTGTGAAAGAGAGCCAGAGCGAAATTGAAACAATTGCCGCCGGATCAATAAAAAGAATCAATAACAGTGCAGCAAACATCGTATTCAGCGGTTCTGAACGATCCCGTAGCCACCATGCCAGCAGAGCAGCCCCCAGCATAAGCAGGGCCCTTTGAGCCGTCAGAGGCCAGCCGGCCAGTGTTGCATAGCCGACAGCCATTAATACCCCGGCTGTCAGAGCCAGCTTGCGCACCGGCCATGCCACAATCCACGCCTCCCTGCGTGTTACCAGCCACCAGAACAGAATAAAGCCCCAGCCTGCCACCATACCCACATGAAGGCCTGAAATTGCCAGGAGATGAGATGCCCCGGCTGCAGCAAAAGATTCATGTTGTTCTATAGTTACACCGGTTCTATCTGCCAGAAGCAGTGCCCTGATAACACCGGATGTATGGCTGTCCACAGCTGAAATCGACCCATTGATCCGCTCTCTTCCCCTCTCCAGCAGTGAGCCGCCATGCCATAAAATCTCAAGGCCTTTTGCACTGCCTATAAGAGCAATATGTCTGTCAAAACAGTAGGTTCGATAATCGAAAGATCCGGGGTTTAACATATTGCGTGGAAGATGAAGCTTCAGACTGAGCCTCACCCTGTCCCCCACCCGGATGAGAGGCTCCCGTTCTCTGCCATAGAGGTAGGCATCCACCTTTCCAGCCAGCAGGGCACCATCCGCACGTTGGATATCGACAACTCTTAAGCGGATGAAAAATGATGACTTCTCCAGCTTCTCAACAGTAGCCGAAACCTGCTGGCTTCCATTTAACCAGCTCTCATCCACGCTGACAGTTTGCGCATCCCAGAAGAGCATGAACAGCCCCCAGATAAGTCCGGCAAGCAGTGAGAAAATCACTGTTCGTCCCGATTTGATCAGAAACAGTGACAGGCAGACAAGCAGTGTAAAGGCAGTGGTAAATTCAAGGGAAACCGATTCAATCCGGGCAATAGCCAATCCTGCCAGCCATCCCGTTGTTGGAGCCAGCAGTGGCAGCCGATCAACTATCGACTTACTCTGGATAGATAACTTTGCCCCTTATCATCTGATCTTCCCCCATTTTACGTCGCTGGATGTTTTCCAGACGCAATGCGCTCTCCACCCTGCCGACTCCGGAACCGTGCCACAGATCTATGGCCTCATGCCCGCCAATCAGAATTGGTGCCTGATAGAGCACCAGCTCATCAGTCAGTTGTGCCTCAAAGAAGGAGGCATGAAGCTTTCCACCACCCTCTAACAGCACCTGTAGATATCCATCCTGGGACAGGTGCTTCAATATCGTAATCAGATTCGGAGCTCTGCCTATCTGGACACCTGCATCCCGCCACCTGGCAGTGTCCTCATTGGTGGTTCGTACATAGAAGCGGGTGGAGGCGGCATCGTCCAGCAATTTACAGTCCGGAAAGAAGGGTGGTGTTTTCATTCCGATCACCACACGCATCGGTGCATCCCCTTTCAGTTTGGCATCCCGCACAGTCAGTGACGGGTTGTCATGCAGCAGTGTTCCACTGCCGATAATGATGGCATCCGACTCCGCTCTGAGTCCATGTGCATGCTTGCGTGACTGCTCTCCACTGATCCACTGTGAATCATGCAGGTGCGTCGCAAGCTTGCCATCCAGAGAGATGGCTGCTTTGCCTGTAACATAAGGCCTGCCGGTCTTTATGTAGTGGAAGAATGGTTCATTCAGCCTGTCTGCCTCTTCTGCCAGCACACCGCCGGTGACATCAACATTGTGAGCCTCCAGAAGCTTTCCGCCCCCGGTCATCTTCGGATTCGGGTCGGAGGATGCATAGACCACACGCCAGATACCCGCTCGCTGTATGGCTTCGGTACAGGGAGGGGTCTTGCCTGTTGATGAACACGGTTCAAGCGTTACATAAATAGTTCCGCCCCGGGCATTGCTCCCGGCTTTCTGAAGTGCATTGATTTCCGCATGAGGTTCACCGGCACGCTGATGCCAGCCCTCACCGGCAATAACACCATTCTTTACAACAACAGCACCCACACGCGGATTGGGATGGGTCGTCCCCACCCCCTTTTTGGCAAGCTGAATGGCCTTTTTCATCCATCGCTCATCCTGTTTCAGCTGATCCTCTTCCGCCATGGTTTCAGCATGGCAAGCTTGTCATAACAAATCAAGAATCTGTTTGGTCCGCAAAAGGCTTGATTCAGGCCATCCATGGCCTTCACCCATCGGGCGGCTTACAGCCGTCCAAACGGCTCTCCTGCCTTTTTGTCTGCCTTTTGCTTGAATCACTTCGGCGGCACATGTCCGCCTTCGCTTACGAGTTCATGATATTCACTCGCCACCCGTCCATGGGTGGAGGGGATGTTCTTTTTATGAGCCTGTCCCATTCAACTGATTGTCGGAATAAGCCACTAGAGACTTAGGGGTGCACATCACCCCACCTTTTCATAGGGTGATGCCATGTTGATAATTATTTCGCCCGCTAAAACCCTTGATTACGAGACCCCTCCTCCCACAGCCGGGTTTACTATGCCCGAACTGGTTGAAGAGTCCCGGCGGCTGATTGATCTACTTCAACATAGAGACAGCTTTGAAATTGCGGAACTGATGAAGATCAGCATGAAGCTGGCCGATCTGAACAGCTGGCGTTTTCGTGAATGGAAGACCCCCTTCACACCGGAAAATGCCAGGCAGGCCCTCTTCGCCTTCAAAGGCGATGTCTACACAGGCCTGGATGCCGACACACTGGATAAGGGCGGTATCAGTTTTGCACAAAGTCACCTGCGTATTCTTTCAGGCCTCTACGGTCTGCTGCGTCCGCTTGATCTGATGCAGCCTTATCGTCTTGAGATGGGGACAAGACTGGCCAATGAACGTGGAAAGAATCTCTATGATTTCTGGGGTTCACTGATTACAGAGGTATTGAACCGGGCTCTGAAAGAGCAGGGTGACACTGTCCTGATCAACCTTGCCTCAAACGAATATTTCAAGGCAGTGATGGTGAATGAGCTTACCGCAGAAGTTATTACGCCGATCTTCAAAGAAAAGCGCGGCGACAACTATAAAATCATCAGCTTCTCCGCCAAAAAGGCCCGGGGCCTGATGAGCCGCTATATCATTGACAATCAAATCAGTGATCCCGAACAG